>CBIHQA010000101.1:0-9561 GCA_966211475.1 uncultured Neisseriales bacterium | reverse complement strand
TCGCCTCCAGCCCGGCCGGCATCGGCCTGTCCACGCCCAAGAGCATCCAGCAGGCAGCGGACGAGAACATCCACCTGATCAGCCAGCAGGACACCAACTTTGCGGTCGGCCGGAATCTGGCCGCTTCAGTGAGTCAATCCATCAGTTTGTTCGTGCAGCAGCACGGCATGAAACTCATTGCCGCCAAAGGCAAGGTGGAAATGCAAGCGCAGAGTGATGCGCTGGAAATCACCGCCGACAAGAACGTCGAGATCATCAGCACCCACAACTGCGTTGAAATCGCCGCCCGCGAGTGGCTTCAGCTCAACTGCGGCGGCGCTTACATCCGGCTCGAAGGCGGCAACATCGAGATTCACTCGCCGGCCCAAGTCAGCATCAAGGGCGATGTGACCATGGTCAGTGGGCCGGCCGGTCGGGATTACCCGATGCCAGAGTTACCCACGTCGGGTGTCTTCAAAGAGCGCTTCATCCTGCACGACCGCAAGGGCAATCCGCTGCCGGATCACCCCTACCGTCTGCGCCAGACCACCGGCAAAGTCATCGAGGGAAAAACCGACAGCACCGGCCGCACCCGTCTGGTCGCAAGCGATGCGCCGACCGCCTTTACCGGCGAGGCGCTGCCGACCCCGGCCGACCAGAAACTGTTTGCTGCGCGCTATTTCGACGACAGCGCCAGCCATCAACTCGATTTCCTGAAGACGCCAGCCGATAGCGAAGACTGATCCCCATGGCACTGCCTCCCAAGAAAACCAGCGGTGGAACGCCGCCCTCTGGCAAGACGACCGCCACCAAGCGCAATCCTGCAGAACCCGTCCTGCCGGTCACCAATCCGCTCGACCTATGGTACCTGTGCGAAAAGGCCAACTATGCGCAGGAACACCCGCTACGTACACGGGAGGGTCACCCGATGTACCAACGCACCGTGACCCAAGAGATTCGCCTCGACGACGACGCGTTCAGCTACAACTTCCCCTACTTTGGGGAGGTGGGCTTTAACATGACCGCCGAACCCGTGCCAACGCCAATCATGAGCCTCTCGGAAGCACATCGTCCAAGCGCGTTTCCACTCTCGCGCTATCAAGTCATCAAGGATGAATACTTCCTTCGTCAACAGAGCGTGGTGATCTCCGACCCCCTGTTGAGCAAGGATGTGCTTGAAGCTGAGTTGTCTATTAAAGATACCAGTAGCGGCAAGGGGCTCAGAGCGATATCCCCTGATGCAAAGGACCCGTTTGGAGCGCAAACCAAGAAGAAGACCAAAGGACTGATCCGGATTCCCGATGTGATCCGGGTGAATGACGAATTCATCTATGGTGCAGCCAAGTTCGCCCAGTCGAACATGGCCTACGTGATCGAGATGAAGTTTGGATCGGACAAACTCTCAGAGGACCAGCAACAGGACTATTCAACCATTGCAGGGGATAACGACAAATTCCGCCTGATGGAGACCGTCGTTTGTAGTGTCGGCGACAAGACCCGTCGTGGCTGGATTCGCTCCGCAGCACGTGAACCTGTTTATGTACCGGTCGGGAAGGCGATAGCGGCCTCCGAACGGCGGAATCGCATTCGCGGTGCCATCCCAGAATACGAACTGCTACTTGATCGCATCGAAGCCGAGCATGCCGCCGTTCGCAAATTGCTCGAGCCTCCCGTGGCAACACCCGGCGTCCCGATGATGACGGACGGCACCCAAGCCCGGGAAGCCGAGCGCCGGGCGGAAATTCAACGCCAGCACACGCGCGATAGCGTTGGTCTGATTCTTGGCGCACCGATGGCTGCCGCTACGCCAGTGACGGCGCTCGCAGCGATAAGCGGAGAAGCCGTGGTCGTCACCGAGGGGATTGCAGTTACCGTAACCAATTCAGGCAAACTGGTTCAATTCACTCGTTACGTTGGCGCATTGGCTGCCAACGCAGCCGCGTATGAAGCCGCTGCTGGCGAGCGCAACGAACACGGCTCCCGACCAGTGACCAGCCCGAGCTTCGTGTACTGGCCGGACTAAGAATGCAACGTCGGGACAACAAGATGGATTTCTTCGAAAAGTTTGACGAGGCCCGCTGGGAGTTTACCTACGGCGCGGACGAGAACCCTGACCTCAATGTACTGCAGGTTGGGCTAGTAGCCGTGTTCTTCCTGTCGAAGAGCTACCTGCCGGAACGACGTGCCGCCATCGCAGACATTCTGCGGCTGTTCGTGAAGAGCTACGGCGACAAATTGCTGTGGGGAACCTATGGCGAACCGGTAAGAAAGCGGTCGTATAGCAGCAAGACGTTCGAAACGTTCTTGAAGTGGTTTGAAGACAGTGCGCCGGATGACGTCCTGGAAGGCACCTGGTCCTCCAGCCCCGACTTTGACTATGTCGGTGACTATGAAATCAAACTGTATTCGCCTCGGGACTGGAAGGAAGAACTAAGAAATAGCCTAGGTTACCTCCGCATCTATCTTCCAGTCGAAGTCCTAAAGGGCAAGGGCGGCGAAGCGTATGAAGCGCTGCTCCTGCAGTGTTGCGAACGACTGTCCCCTTTCCACGGTTATGCTGGCCTCGGTCTCCAACAGTGCTATGAACAGCACCGGTACCAGCACCTTGAACGGGAGCTGGCCGAACAGTTCACGGGACTCGAAGTCGGCCACCCGATGTACTACCAGGGGTTGCGCGACGGGTTCAAGTCGGTGAACTGGTACACCATCCTGTCTGACACCTGGCTCAATAAGTTGGGTGGTATCGCCCGCCTTGGGCTGCATTTGAACGATCCAGCCTTCAAAGTGCTTCGCTATCCGGGTGGAGCGATGATTCGTGCCGGCGAGTGGCCGGAACTGGGCTGGAAGGATCGTGACGGCCTGCCGGCGGCCTATGTCGAACTGAACCGGTTGCTCAAGCCGGTTCGCGCACCAAAGATCGGCTCGCTGGGATTCGGCTCCATCAATGGCGAAGTTCGCTTTGATACGGCAAGTAGCAACGAATGGCTTCGCCGCTTCGATCAGCCAAACCAGGATGAAAGCGACGACAACCCATCTTCCTCTTCGGGCTCGCCATCGCTCAATCTGCAGCCTCGGACAGCCACGCCGACTGTCTTGCGCGTCAAAGCTGGTGAACCTTGCCCCAAGGATGGCATGTGGTACTGCCACGAGTGGGGGAACAAGTATCTGCGTATTAGGGCGGGTGAGGTGATGCCAGCGCCTGACACGTTATGGAGTGAACAGCCGAAGATCATTTTTTGGACCTTAACTGACGAAAGTTCCACGGCCTAACTTCGTGCCAAGCGAACGGGTTACTGCAGACGAGATGCCGCCGTTAACCACGGCCCATGTTGCCTCCTCCTAAGCCTCTTATTATCTAATGGGTCTTGCGGTTCCCTCGTTGAATACTTTCCGACTGTTCCAGGAGTCGTCAATCAATGTCTGAACCCGTCAGCATCATTGCCGAGATAACACTATCCGAAGCTGCATTCAAACGCTTCATCAATGCCAAGCCCAAGCCCTTTTCGCGTTACGACGATTGGGGGAATGCCCGTCACTGTGGCATGTGGAACGGGGCCGAGCCAGAGGGTTCAGGCAAGTTGCAGCCTGATCCTGGCACGGCAATCAAGCATCAGATCGCGGCCAATCTGTCGACGATCGTCGACTGCGAAAGCGGATTGCTGATCTGCCGCTACGAGCCGGAAACCGGTCGAATGTTGTATCTGCATACTTTTCCCGGCGATTGGTGGTTGCTGGCGCGCGCGGAACTGGCGATGCTGCGCCGAGCGGCGGACTACAAGGACGTTAGTGAGAGGGACTACGCCATCGTTTCTGCCGCACCGCCGTATGCGGCATCGCTCGAGGAGTTGCACGCCGTACTCGCCATCGATGTGAAACATTCCGAACTGATCGAGCCGAGCACGATGCCACGGCAAACATTGGCAGCGTTGCGCGACCGCTTGTTCGATGCTTATGTGCAGGCCGAGTCCACGTTGCCGGACCGCGCCGACAATGAGCTGATGCAAGCCTGGTATTTACGGCTGACGAAACAGCCCTCCGTACTGGCCCCGCCTCTGCATCGGGCCTGGAGCAGCTACCAACGCCGCTTCGAGCGCGCCGTGATCATTGCGCAAGCCTCGCCGGAACACCATGAGTGGTTGTTGCCGCCTGACTTGTTGACCGATGGTCGTCATGTTTTTCTAATTGGCGGTGATCCCTTGGAAGGAGCAAACCCTCACACGATCCAGCGAGTCAGTGAATGGCTGTACTGTGACGGAGACCGTGTTTACTGGATGAGCAGGCAGATCGAGGGGGCCACCTCTTGCACGATCATTGGAGGAAGCTACTGGCACGACGGCGAACGCATTTTCTACAACGGAGATTGTTTGCTGGGCACAACGGCGCAGTCGTTCCGAATGGAGGGGCGTTACCTCGTCGCCGGTACCAAGGTATACCAATGGGGTAAGCTGGTACCGGAATTCAGCGGGGTGGATTTTCGTGCCATTGGGTGGCACTACGTGGTGGCCAATAACCAAGTGTACTACGAGCAGGAAGCGGTACCGGGGGCTGATCCGGCGACCTTCGTGGAATTACCCGCCCCCGCACTCGCCAAGCACGACATTTTGCACGCCATGGTTGGGAAGGACGCTCATACCGTCTACTACGGCGCGACACCGTGGCCTGAGGCGGAAGCTTCCACGTTCAGGCGCATTAGCGAGTGCTATGGCATCGACAGTCGTCACATATTCCGCATAGGAGAGGAAGACGGCGGACTCATTTTAGGCAGCCATCGTCCCAGCTTTCGATTCCTGAGTTGGGCGTTTGCTGCAGATCGGGCGCAGGTGTACCAGAATGGCAAAGTGTTACCAGGCGCAACGCCAGAGACATTTACGGTCCTGGATGATTCGCTGTATGGGAGAGATGGTGACACGATCTACTATGGATCTGGGCCATTGTCGCCCCCCTACGACGTAGCTTCATTCACAGTCACCGACTGGTGCTCCGCAAACGACGCATTTGGTGAATTCTCATACGGCAGGCGCGTACGCACTCCCCGGCGACGGAGAGCGCTCTCCAAGATGGGGGAATGAAACGGGCTTCCTGAAAGCGTAATTTGCCGAGCCTAAGACGGACGGCTATGCGCCACCGTCAGGAATCATGCTCATGCTTGCGCCAGGCCCTGCCAGCCGTCACACACGCACCAGTCAAGGTCGAGACCAATCTTGGGCTTGTCTTGGCGTACGCGGCATGCCACCGTCGAACCCGCTCATCAGTTCGTGAGCACCTGGTGTGTCCCTTATCCGCAGACGGAAAGCCGCCCTCCCGGGCGGCTCTCCATCACGCTGAGGGCTTCGTTCAGCGCGGTCGATCCAGCTGCGCTTCAGTCATGCCATGAGCCGTATCCGGTATCCGGCTCGTCAAGCGGACTTCGCGCGGCTGCGGCCCTTGGACTCCTCTTCGTCCCGGCCGCCGGACTGCGACCCGCTACGTCCTTCCGTCCCTGCGCTGCTACGATCGGCCGGCTGGCGGGAGCCGTTGCCACCGCCCTGGGCGCGATGCCCGGACTCCTCGCCTTCCTGCTGAGCGCGGCGCCCGGCTTCTTCGCCTTCTTGCTGCCCACGACGACCGCTTTCCTCGCTTTCGCGCTGACCACGACGCCCAGCTTCCTCGCCTTCCTGCTGAGCACGTTCGCCAGCCTGACGGGTACGCTCGGTCAATTCGCGGCCCTGTTCATAGCCTTCGCGGGCCTGTTGACGGAATTGCTCACCGCCCTGGCGGATGTTCTCGCGGGCAGCGTCGCCCAATTGCTCGGTTGCCTGCTCCAGCTCGTCGACCTGACGGCGGGTTGCTTCGCTCAGCTGCGACAGACTCTGCTCCGTCTGCGTGCCGAGTTCTTCAATGCCCCGCTGCCAGTTTTCGGCCAGGTTCACAGTCTGGCTTTCCACCAGCCGGCCGACTTGACGCTGTACTTCGCCCAGCGTTTCCTGGGCGTGCTGTGCGGTTTCCAGCAACTGTTCCGTTCCGGTCGAGAAAACCCGCTTGATGCGGTCGTCCGCCACCGTGAACAGGTCGGAATAATCCGGCCAGCCAAGCGCTGCCACGGTTCGGGCGTGGGCCTGCAAGACGGCGCGGGTCGCAGCCAGATTGATGTCGTAGAACTGACCTATGCCACGCAATGCGACGGCTGCCACGTTCACATGCGGGGAGTGGGTACGCTCGTGGGCGCCCGACGACGCTCTATTTCCATAAGCCATGGGGAAACTCCTGTTGGCGGTTGATGACACGCCCCGGTCTTTCCGAGACCCGTTGTGCAAAGCAACATAGATACCAGCAGGCGGGTTTTGAGGCATTGTCATTCATGCCATCGCAATCCCCCATCAGGAAGTAGCCGCCTCCAGATTTAAAGCCACGGGCAGCGCGATCCCCCTCCGCGCTGCCTGATATGACCGACACGTAAAATTTGCCGGCTTTGAAATTTTTGCTTTGCAAAAAAGGGCGTGCTTGCAAGAACGGTAAGTTTTTCCCTGCACGCCAGAAAACTTTACCGACTGGCGAGTCGCCTAAACGGGTTGTCACCGTGTCGTCACCCCGCTGAAACCGAAGCGGTTTTCGCCGCCTCCCCGACTTGCCCTCATTCGTCGGAAGCGCCCGCCGTTGCAAAGACGAAGCAGCGTCCGGTGCCCTTCGGCAGTCCTCCATCCGCCTCCCCATTCCAAGCCATCGAGCTTGGCATATGACGCACCGGGCACGCCGCTTGCAAAACGCAATGGCGAGACCACAACGACAATGGTGCATTCCAATGAAAATTGCCTTGATCAGCGAACATGCGTCACCCCTCGCCGTCCTTGGGGGCGTCGACAGCGGCGGCCAGAATGTCTACGTCGCTCAGGTGGCCCGCGAACTCGGTCAGGCCGGCCATACCGTAGACGTCTTCACCCGCCGGGACAACCCGGCCCAGCCGGAAGTGGTGCCCTTCGGCCGCAACGTGCGAGTCATCCATATTGCCGCCGGTCCCGCACGTTTCGTGCCCAAGGAGCAGTTGCTGCCCTTCATGCCGGACTTCGCTGATCGCATCGCCCGTTACTGCCGCACCCAGGGCACGCGTCATGATGTGTCGCACGCCAACTTCTTCATGTCCGGCATGGCCTCCATGCACCTGCAGCGGGTACTGGGCATTCCTTATGTGATCACCTTCCACGCACTGGGCAAGGTACGCCGGCTGCACCAGGGAACGGCCGACGGCTTTCCCGCCGAACGTAGTCAGATCGAGGAAGAGCTGGTCGCCACCGCAGACCGCGTGATTGCCGAATGTCCGCAGGACCGCGACGACCTGATTGCGCTCTACGGCGCGGCCCCGCAGCGGATCGACCTGGTGCCGTGCGGCTTCGACCCGGCCGAATTCGGCCCCGGCAGCCGCTCCGTCCGCGACAAGCTCGGCCTGGCCCCTGACGAATTCGTGGTGCTGCAACTGGGCCGGATGGTGCCGCGTAAAGGGGTGGACAACGTGATCCGGGCGGTGGCGGCGCTCAAGCGCGACCACGATATCGCGGCCCGGCTGCTGGTGGTGGGCGGCGAAGCGGATTCACCCGATCCCAAATCCACCCCGGAAATCGGCCGGCTGGCGGACCTGGCCACCGAGGAAGGTGTGCTCGAGCAGGTGACCTTCACCGGCCGCAAGCCGCGCTCGATGTTGCGCGGCTTCTATGCGGCATCGGATGTGTTCGTCACCACCCCGTGGTACGAGCCCTTCGGCATCACGCCGCTAGAGGCGATGGCCTGCGGCCGGCCAGTGATCGGTTCAGCGGTCGGCGGCATCAAGTACACCGTGCAGGAGGCGGTGACCGGCTTCCTGGTACCGCCGAAGGACCCCGAGACGCTGGCGGACCGCCTGGCGCGCTTCCAGCGCAACCCGGAACTGGGCCGCGCCTTCGGCCGTGCCGGCATGGCGCGCGTCCGTTCGCAGTTCACCTGGCATCACGTCGCGCAGAGCCTGGTCCGGGTGTATGGATCGGTGCTGGAGCCGCGCCGTACCCGTCTGCCGGCCAAGGTCGCCGGTCACTGATGTCCCCATTGATGGAGACTGCCATGAACAACGTGCTGACGGACCAGGTCATCCTGGTCACCGGGGGTGGTCGCGGCTTGGGCGCCGCCCTGTGCGAGGTGCTGGCCGAGGCCGGGGCCAAGGTGATCGTCGCCGATCGGGACGCGGATCTGGCCACCCCGGTGGCGTCCCGGTTGACCGAGCGCGGGCTGGATGCCTGGCATATCACGGTGGACATCGGGGACGAAACGGAAGTGCAGACCTGCCTGGACAGTGCCATCGAGCGCTACGGGCACATCGACGTGGTGATCAACAATGCGGCCATCGACTTCACCCTGTCCGTCGACGAGATGGAGATCGGCCAGTGGGACCGCGTGCTCACCACCAACCTGCGCGGCCCCTTCCTGACCACCAAACTGGTGGTGCCGCACATGCGGCAACGCCAGACCGGGCAGATCGTCAACATCGCCTCTACCGCCGCCAAACGCACCTGGCCGAACGCCTGTGCCTACCACGCCAGCAAATGGGGGCTACTCGGCTTTTCGCATGCCATGCATGCGGAGCTGCGGCCTTACGGCATCAAGGTAACGGCGGCGGTGATCGGCGGCATGCGCACCCCTTTCCTGCTGGACCGTTTCCCGGACATCGACCAGCGCAATCTGCAGGATCCGGCCGCCGTGGCCCGCGCCATTCGCGACGTGCTGTGCCTGCCGCCGGACAGCGTGATCCCGGAGGTCGCGATCATGCCGATGCGGGAGACCTCCTGGCCATGAACACCATCATGAACCCGCCAACCTTTTCCTCTCCGACGACGCGGCCCGATCCGCAACGCCCTGCCCAACGAGCGGTCTTCATCGACAAGGACGGCACCCTGGTGCACGACGTGCCCTACAACGTCGACCCGGAGCATATTGCGCTGCGCGACGACGCGGGGGAGGCGCTGCAACGCCTGTCGCACGCCGGCTACGCCCTGGTGCTGGTGACCAACCAGGCGGGCATCGCCAAGGGCTTCTTCCCGGAAGAAAGCCTAGCGGCCGTGTGGGCAACGCTGGATGAACGCCTGGCCCCCTATGGCATCGCCTTCGATGGCATCTACCACTGCCCGCACCATCCGCAGGGCACGGTGGCGGCCTACGCCATCCCTTGCAACTGCCGCAAGCCGCACCCCGGCTTGCTGCTGCGGGCGGCGGCCGAGCATGGCTACGACCTCGGACGCAGTTGGATGATCGGCGACATCCTGGACGACGTGGAGGCCGCGCACAGGGCCGGCTGCCGCGCGGTGCTGCTGGACGTCGGCTCGGAAACCGAATGGCTGCCCGGCCCCTACCGCCGGCCGGATTACGTCGCCAGTAGCCTGAACGACGCCGCCACCCACATCCTGCGGGAGCCCTTCGACCTGGCGCTGGCCTACGAAGACAACACCGGAAACCCGACATGGACGAGCTAGACCACGCCAACGCCTGGCAAGCGGCACGCCGCATCCTGGCGATCCGGCTGGACAACATGGGCGACGTGCTGATGACCACGCCGGCCTTGCGGGCGCTGCGCGGCACCCAGCCGGA
>CBIHQA010000100.1:0-9594 GCA_966211475.1 uncultured Neisseriales bacterium | reverse complement strand
TTCGGGGTGTAGCGCAGCCTGGTAGCGCAACTGCTTTGGGAGCAGTGGGTCGGACGTTCGAATCGTCTCACCCCGACCAATTGGAAAAAAGGACCTGCTGATGCAGGTCCTTTTTTCATGGTGCGTCCGCCGGCCGCCATCCCCCAACGAATCCGCCCCGGTTCATTTCCATCCAGGCAGCCCCAGCCAGTCGCGAAGCCGCTGCCTCCCTGCCCCTCCGCAAAAAAACGGCACCCGAAGGTGCCGAAGGCTCTTGTTCAGGAAACGGGGTGCCGCGCTCAGCGCACCACCTGCACCGTCTTCCACTCGCCACCCTGGAACTGCTTGACGGTGACGGCGGCGTTCTTGATGTCTCCGCGCGGATCGAAGGAGATGGTGCCGGTCACACCCTGCAGTTTGATGGCGGCGAGCTTCGGCAGGTATTTGGCCGGGTCGGTCGAGTCAGCCTGTTTCATCGCTTCGATCAGTGCGCTCATCGCATCGTATTCGTAGGGCGAGTAGGTCTGCACCTCCATACCGAAGCGCTTCTTGAAGCGCTCGAAGAAGGCCTTGCCCTGCGGCATTTGTTCGCGCGGCACACCGGCTTCGGTGCAGTAGGCGTCGCCGCTGATGCCATCGCCGGAGAGCTTGATCATCTCGGGGTCGCAGGCGCCGTCGCCGACCACCAGCTTGGCCTTCAGGCCCAGGCGGCGCATCTGCTGCAACAGCGGGCCGGCGGTGGCGTCCATGCCGCCGTACAGCACCACGTCCGGTTGCTTGGCCTTGATCGAGGTGAGGATGGCCATCCAGTCGGTGGTCTTGTCGGTGCCGTACTCGCGGGCCACCACCTTGCCGCCTAACGCCTTCACACGGGCTTCGACCTGGTCGGCCAGGCCTTGACCGTAAGCGGTACGGTCGTCGATCACCGCGACGTTCTTGGCCTTCAGGTTCTTGACCGCGAATTGACCCATCGCACCGCCCTGCTGGATATCGTTCGCGACCACGCGGAAGGTGGTCTTGAAGCCCTGCTGGGTGTACTTCGGGTTGGTCGCGGACGGAGTGATCTGCGGGATGCCGGCGTCGGCGTAGATCTTGGAGGCCGGGATGGAGGTGCCGGAGTTCAAGTGACCAACCACGCCGACCACCTTGGCGTCGACCAGCTTCTGCGCGACCACGGTGGCGGTCTTCGGGTCGGCGGCGTCGTCTTCGGAGACCAGTTCGAACTTGACCACCTGGCCGCCGATTTTGATCTTGCGAGCGTTGGCGTCTTCGATGGCGAGGATCGCGCCGGCTTCGTTGTCCTTGCCGAGGTGAGCGATCGGGCCGGTCATCGGGCTGACTTGGCCGACCTTCACCACCAAATCGGCACGGGCGGCGCCAATGGTGGCCAAGGCGAGCAGGGTGGCGCAGGCCAGGCGGGTTTTCGTCGTGTTGTGCATGGGTGTTCTCTCTTCTTCCAAGTGCAGCGGCTGGGCGCTGTCTGTTGTCTTGTCCGTGCCGATTGCGGTGTGGCGCTACGGCGGGTTCAGCATGCGGTGGGATCGTCTGGTGACTTGCCGATACCGGGCACCTCCTCCCTCAATGGTCTTCTCTGGTCTCGCGATGGCGATCAGATGAAGGTGGCGGCGTCTTCGAAACCCTGTAGGACGTTGACGGCATTCACCCCGATGTCGTCGACCATGTAGCCGCCTTCCATCACGAACAGGGTCGGTCGGCCGAGGCGGGCGATGCGGGCGCCCATCTGGAGGTATTCCTGGTTCTCGAGCCGGAAGGCGCTGATCGGGTCGTCCTTGAAGGTGTCGACGCCCAGGGACACCACCAGCACCTCCGGCGCGAAGCCGGTGAGCTGGGCAAGAGCGTCGTCCAGTGCCGGGGCGTACTGCGCCCAGGCGGTGCCGTGGGGCAGCGGGTAGTTGTGGTTGAAGCCCTCCCCCGCGCCGCTGCCGCGTTCGTCACGGTGGCCGAGGAAGTACGGGTAGGAATGGCGCGGATCGCCATGCAGCGATACCACCATCACGTCGGCGCGGTCGTAGAAGATGCTTTGGGTGCCATTGCCGTGGTGGTAGTCGACATCGAGCACGGCGACGCGCTTCGCGCCCTTGTCCAGCGCGGACTGGGCGGCAATGGCGGCGTTGTTGAGGTAGCAGTACCCGCCCATCAGGTCGGCGGCGGCGTGGTGGCCGGGCGGGCGACAGAGGGCGAAGGCGCTGCTGGCGCCGTCCGCCATGGCGTCGATGCCGCTCAAGGCCAGGTTGGCGCTGCCGCGCACGGCGGCCCAGGTTCCCGCGGTGATCGGGACGCCGGCGTCCATCGCGTAGAAGCCAAGCTTGCCGTCGATGTGTTCTGGTTCGATATTGCTGCGCAGGCCGCGTACCGGCCAGACCAGCGGCAGTGCGTCGTGCTGGTGACCGAGCGCGGTCCATTGTTGCCAGGCGGTTTCGAGGAAGCGGACGTAGGACTCGCGGTGGACGCGGGTATAGGCGGAAACATCGTAGTCGTTGGGGGCACGGACTTCGCCCAGGCCGACAGTACGGGCGCGGGCCAGCACGGTGTCTGCCCGGCTGGGCATTTCGAAGCAGGGTTTCAGCCCGCCGTCCTTCAGTTCGGTGCCGTGGTGGAGTCGATGCGTGTCGCTGTAGTAGATGAGCATGATGGGGGGTCTGCGCAGTGGATTTCGTGGATTATTATGTTTGCCGCAGACCGAAATAGCTTTGCCTTTAACCTCACTGTTTTGCAAAAATGAAGATAAATATTTCCATTTAAAGCTGATCATGGGAAAAACAGACCATACGCAAGATCACGACCTCGACCAGGTGGACCGGGCCATCCTGCGCATCCTTCAGGAGGACGCGATGGTGCCCAACGCGCGGCTGGCCGAGCGCCTGTCCCTTAGCCTGACGCCCTGCTGGCGGCGGCTGAAGCGGCTGGAGCAGGAAGGCTATATCGACGGTTACCGGGCGATCCTCAACCGCCGCAAGCTCGGGCTGGGGGTGATGGTATTCGTGCAGCTGACCTTCGCGATCCACAGCGATGACTCGTCCGGCCGCTTCGAGGAGGCGATCCTGCAGGTGCCGGAGGTGCTGTTCTGCTACAAGGTGACGGGGACGGCGGACTACCTGCTGCAGATCGTCGCGCAGGATTTGGATGCGTATGGGGAGTTCGTCGAGAAGGTGCTGCGCAAGATCCCCGGGGTGACGACGATCCAGTCCAGCGTGACGCTGCGGCAGGTAAAGGCGTCTACCCAGCTACCGGTGGACTGAACCGGGCCGGGTCGACGGCCTTGCCGGAAATACTGCGCCCGGCTACATTGTGCGCCTGATGCGACACTTCTCCCCTCCCCTGTCCGCCTGGTTGCCCCGGTTCGTGGCATGGGAGCACTTTGCCTGCACACCGGCCCGCTACCAGGACCTGTTCGCCGGCGAAGATCCCGACCCTTTCTCCTGCTGATTTTCCGTTCCGCAGCCTAGAACACGCGTAACCGCTGGTTGCGTGCGTCGGCTTGCACATCGCTATCGGATCATCCGGAGAAGGATCATGTTTCTACGTGCCCTGCGCGAGACGCGCGAGCATGCGGCGTCCTATTACGCCGCCACTGCCAACTGGCAAACCGAATTCCCCCCTGTACAAGGTCAAGTCGACGTCGATGTCTGCATCGTCGGCGGCGGCTTCAGCGGCGTCGCCACGGCGCTGCACCTGAGCGAGCTCGGCTACAAGGTGGCGCTGATCGAGGCTAACCGCATCGGCTGGGGCGCCACCGGCCGCAACGGCGGCCATGTGATCGGTGGCATCGGTCATAACATCGAGCAGTTCAAGTCCACGGTTGGCGAAGCCGGCGTACAGGCGATCCGGCAGATGGGGGTCGAGTGCGTCGACCTGATCCGCCAGCGGGTCGCGCAGTACCAAATCGACTGCGACCTGACCTGGGGGCGCGCCGACGTGGCGCTGAAGCCACGCCACATGCGCGAATTCGCCGCATGGCAGGAGGAGCAGGTACGCCATGGTTACCCTCACGCACTGAAGTTGATCGATGTGGAAGAAACGCGGGCATTGGTCAAATCCAACCAGTATTGCGGCGCCTTGGTGGATGAGACAGGTGGCGGTCATGTGCATCCGCTGAACCTCTGCCTGGGCGAAGCACGCGCCGCCGTGTCGCTGGGGGCGCAGGTGTTCGAACAGTCGCGGGTACAGCGGATCGAACACGGCCCGCAGCCGACCGTCCACACCGAGCAGGGCAGCGTGCGGGCGCGCTACTTGGTGCTGTGCGGCAATGCCTATATGGAAAACCTGGTGCCGAAGCTGGCCAGCCGGGTGTTGCCGGCGTCGAGCTTCATCATCGCGACCGAACCGCTGGGGGAACGCGCCAAGACGGTGCTGGCCCGCAGCTTGGCGGTGTGCGACCCGCGCACGGCGCTCGACTACTACCGGCTCTCTGCCGACGGCCGGCTGCTGTTCGGCGGCATGTCCAACTACACCGGTCTGGCGCCGCGCGACGTGACCGGCACCATGCGGCAGAAGATGCTGAAGGTGTTCCCGCAGTTGGCCGACGTGCGCATCGACTACACCTGGGGCGGGCAGATGGGCATCGGTCTGAACCGCATGCCGCAGCTGGGCCGGCTGAACAATAACGTCTACTTCGTGCAGGCCTATTCCGGCCACGGCGTGGCGCCCACCCATATGATGGGCAAGCTGCTGGCGGACGTGATCGCCGGGGATGCGGAACGCTTCGACGTGTTTGCGCGCATCCGGCATCACCCCTTCCCGGGCGGACGGTTGCTGCGGCGGCCGGGGCTGGCGCTGGGGATGCTGTACTACCGGCTGAAGGACGCGCTGTAAGCGCATTCACCGGGATGTGGCGGAAGGCGCTTCGCTTTTCCGCCCTACAACAGCGATAGCCGGATACACAACACCGTACCCACCGCCACGTAGCCTGGACGCGCAGCGGCCGGGGAGATGGATTCGTCGAAGAACCATTTTCCCCGGCCGGCCATTGGCCGTCCACGCTACAACTGCACGTTACGAATCCGAACATTCAAGAACAAGACACCATGACCGACCTCAAGCAATGGCTGGACAGCCACCAGATCACTGAAATCGAATGCATGATCCCCGACATGACCGGGCTTGCCCGCGGCAAGATCGTGCCGCGCCGCAAGTACGACCCGGTGGAGGGCCTGCGCCTGCCGGAAGCCGTGCTGACCCAGACGGTGACTGGTGACTTCCCCGAAGAAGACCTCACCTCCGAAGCAGACCCGGACCTGCGCATCCTGCCGGACGCCGGCAGCGTGCGGGTGGTGCCCTGGGCCAAAGAGCCGACCGCCCAGATCATTCATGACTGCGTGGGGTTCGATGGCCAGCAGGCCGAGCTGGCACCGCGCAATGTGCTGAAGCGCATCACCGCACGCTATGCGGAGCACGGCTGGCAGGCGGTGGTGGCACCGGAGATGGAGTTCTACTTCGTGCAGCCCAATCCGGACGAGGACTTCCCGCTGGCGCCGCCGGTGGGCCGTTCCGGCCGTACCGAGGCCGGCCGCCAGGGCTACAGCATCGATGCGGTGGGCGAATACGGCGATATCTTCGACGTGATCTACGACTGGTGCGAAAAGCAGGATCTGGCGATCGACACGCTGATCCACGAGGCTGGCACCGCGCAGATGGAGATCAATTTCGACCACGGCGACCCGTTGTCGCTGGCCGACCAAGTGTTCCTGTTCAAACGCACGGTGCGCGAAGCCGCCATCCGCCACAATATGTACGCCACCTTCATGGCCAAGCCGATGCAGGGCCAGCCGGGCAGCGCGATGCACCTGCACCAGAGCGTGGTGGATACCGATGGGCGCAATGTGTTCTCGCTGCCGGACGGCAGCCCGTCGCCGACCTTCTTCCACTTCATCGGCGGCATGCAGACCTATCTACCGGCGGCGATGTCCTTCTTCGCGCCCTTCGTGAACAGTTACCGGCGGCTGTCGCGCTATTCGGCGGCGCCGATCAACCTGGCCTGGGGCTACGACAACCGCACCTGCGGGCTGCGGGTGCCGCAATCCGGCCCGCAGGCACGGCGGGTGGAGAACCGGCTGCCGGGCGTGGACGTGAACCCCTACCTGGCGATTGCCGCCTCGCTGGCCTGCGGCTACCTGGGCATCGAGGAGAAGATCGAACCCGCCGCCCCCTTCGAAGGCAGTGCCTATTCGCTGCCGCATGCCCTGCCCCGCCACCTGGACGACGCGCTGGAATCGTTGCTGGGCTGCGAGCCGCTCAAGCGGGTGTTCGGCGAGCGCTTCGTCAGCACCTGGTGCGCAATCAAGGAGGCCGAGTACCAGGAGTTTTTCGACGTGATCAGCCCGTGGGAGCGGCGCTTCCTGCTGCTGAGCGTGTAAGTCCCCGGCCGCTTGTCCCTTCGTGGGGGGACAGCCGCCGTCCGGTGGCGCCCCCTACACTCCTTTGCACGCCGGGCGGTTCGTCCGGCGGCCAGGAGATCGACATGCGGCCCGTACTCTCTCTCGAAACGACCAGCGCGCTGGTCCGGCACCTTGGCACGCGAACCTTCCCCGAACTGCTGTGGGCTTGGCTCGCCAGCCAGGTGCCGCTCAGCCACCTGTGCGCCGCGCGCTTCCGGCAAGCCGCGCCGGATCGGCCGCTGGAAGCTTGCGACAGCCTGTTCTTCCAGGGCATCTACGACGCTGAGCAGGTCGAGCCCTCGCTGCAGCATTACCTGCGGAAATACTGGGTGCAGGACCCGGTGCTGCCTTATGTGCAGCGGCTGGCGGACATGCAGCTGGTGCAATGGCGCAGCGCCAACCAGGCCTCCCCCGACTACTGCCGCGACGTGCTGGGGCGAGGCGAACTGCGCGAAGCCTGCGTGATGCTCGGCCGGGGTGAGGATGGCGTGTATTCGGTCGAATTGTTCCGCAACCAGGCGCAACCGCCGTTTCGACTGGACGAACTGACCCTGCTGCGGCAACTGAGCGAACTGGTGCTGCCGCTGACGATCCAGCATGCCCGGCTGACGGTGCCGCTCGCCCGCTCGCAGTCGCCGTCGCTGCCGGAACTGTTCGACCGGCGGGTGGCGTCGAGCGGCATCCGGCTGTCGTCCCGCGAGCGGGATACCTGCCATTGCGCCCTGCTGGGCCAGACCGCGCAGCACATCGCCAGCACGCTGGGTGTGCGGGACTCGACGGTGAAGACCTACCTGGAACGCGCTTTTGCCAAGCTGGCGCTGCGCAGCCGCGCCGAGCTGTTCAGCTGGTGCCTCGCCTGCGCCTGAGGTCTGGGGATCAAACGGCCCCCGCCTTCGAAACACGCGAAGGCGGGGGAAAAGAAAGGCCGCTAGGCGACGCGGAACACCCGCAGCCGCACGCCGTCCGGGTCGCGCCGCCCGCTGCAGGCGAACAGGCTGCGGCACAGCCAGTCCAGCTGGCTGCAGCCGGATTCCAGCCGCACGCTGCCACGGAAGTAATACTCCTCCGGCGCAACCGGTTCGCCGCGTGCCATCCTCGCCAGCACGGCGGGGTCGCCCCAGCGCAGGCCCTGGTTGAGCAGCAGCGCACGGCCGCCGTCTTCGGTTTCCAGGGTGTAGCGGGCGTCGATCTCGGCCACGCCGTCCGGGCGCAGCCATTGCAGATCGATGCCGCCGGGCAGGATGCGGCCGTTCAGCATCGGGCCTTCCACTTGGCCGCCGAGGATGGGCACCAGCCGGCGCTCGCCGTTGGGGCCAGCTTCGGCGGTAAGCGGGGTGCCGACCTGGATCAGCAGGTCGAAGGCGTATTCGAGGTCGGGGGCGATGACGGTGGCCATGATGGGCTCCCTTAGCCGAGCTTGGCCAACAGGCGCATCAGTTGGGCTTTTTCGGTTTCCGCCAATCGGCTGGACACCCGCTGATCGTGGGCCCGGACAGCCGCTTCGATCTCCGTCAGTGCCGTCTGGCCGGCCTCGGTAAGTGCCAGTTGATAGGCGCGGCGGTCGGTCGGCGAGGCCACGCGGCGTACCAAGCCTAGTGCCTCCAGCCCGTCGGTGAGCTGCACCACGCCGGAGCGGGCGATGCCGAGCAAATTCGCCAGTTCCGTCTGCTTCATGCCGGGGTTGCGGGCGATCAGCACCAGCGCGGAAAACCGTGGCGGGGTGATCTGCCAGGGTGCGAGCGATTGCAGGAAATCCTCGTAGACCAGGATCTGGGCGCGGCGCAGTGCGTAGCCGACCAGACCATCCAGCACGCCGTAATTGACGCCGGGCACATGCGGATCGAAGCCGGGCGCCACCTCTTCCATCGGAGGGACCTGCGGCGCAGTGGCGGTGGAGCGGGACATGGACTGACCTTTCGTCGTCGGATGCCCCTACCTTACGATCAGTTTGTTGCACAGTCAAATTGTTATGTCGTATAACAATATTGACGAGCAACAATAAGCTCGCGCCCACTCCAACAGAACGAGGGACTCATCATGCGAATCATCATTGCCGGCGGCGGCATTGGCGGCCTGACCCTGGCGCTTGCGCTGCATCAGCGGGGGCTCGATGTCACCGTGTTCGAAGCGGTGCCCGCGCCCAAGGCACTGGGCGTCGGCATCAACCTGCTGCCGCATGCAGTCAAGGAGCTGACCGAACTCGGTTTGCAGGCCGGGCTGGCGGAGACCGGCATCGAGACCGCCGCGCTGCGCTACGTCAACAAGTACGGCCAGCTGATCTGGAACGAGCCGCGCGGATTGCAGGCCGGCTACCCCTGGCCGCAGTTCTCCATCCACCGTGGCGAACTGCTGATGCTGTTGCTGGAAGCAGCCCGGCGCGAACTGGGCCAGGAGCGCATCGTCACCGGGCATGAGTTGGTCGACTTCCAGCAGGATGAGCGACAGGTGACGGCCCGCTTCCGCCATCGTGGCAGCGATGGATTGCGGGAGGAAACGGCGGACGTGCTGATCGGCGCCGACGGCATCCACTCCGTGCTGCGCCGCCAGCTGTTCCCCGACGAAGCTGGGCCGCGCTTCTCCGGCCGCCTGCTGTGGCGCGCGACCACGGTGGCAGCGCCTTTCCTGGACGGGCGCTCGATGTTCATGGCTGGCCACCAGGACCAGAAGTTCGTCGCTTACCCGATCTCTGAGCCGCTGCGTCGCGAGGGCAAGGCGCTGATCAACTGGATCGCCGAACTGCGCGTACCGGGCGACACGCCGCCTCGCAGCGACTGGAACAAACAGGTGCCGGCCGCCGTGTTCGAGGAGTCCTTCGCCGACTGGTGTTGGGACTGGATCGACGTGCCGACGGTGATCCGTGGCGCGGAGGCGATCTACGAATTTCCGATGGTGGACCGCGACCCGCTGCCCTACTGGAGCGTGGAGCGGGTCAGCCTGCTGGGCGACGCCGCCCACCCGATGTATCCGATCGGCTCCAACGGTGCCTCGCAGGCCATTCTGGATGCACGCTGCCTGGCGGATTGCCTGGCGGAAACACCGGACCAACCGCAAGCGGCACTGGCCCGCTACGATGCGGAACGGCGCCCCCGCACCGCCTCCGTGGTGATGGCCAACCGGCTGAACGGACCGGAGCAGGTGATGCAACTGGCCGAGGAACGCGCGCCAAAGGGCTTTCGTCACGTCAACGATGTGATCGCGGATGCGGAGCTGCGGGCCATCG
>CBIHQA010000099.1:0-9717 GCA_966211475.1 uncultured Neisseriales bacterium | reverse complement strand
TCGGTGGCACGCCGATGATCCGTTACGCGGTGGCCGACCGCATGCGGGAGAGCTGTATCGCCTGCCACAACAGCCGCCCTGATTCGCCCAAGCGGGACTGGAAGGTGGGCGACGTGCGCGGCGTGCTGGAGGTGCGTCTGCCGATGGCCACGCCGGTGGCCGAGACGAGCGACATTCTGCGCGAAATGACCGCGCTCATCTTGTGCATGCTGGCCCTGGTGCTGATCAGCTTTGCCTACCTGCTGGGACAGTGGAAGGAGCGGGCGGCACTGGCGCACCAGTGGGGAAAGGAGCGGCAGCATGCCAAAGAGGCGGCCGATGCCGCCAACCGCGCCAAATCGGTCTTCCTGGCCAACATGAGCCACGAGATCCGCACCCCGTTGAATGCGGTGCTGGGTTACGTGCAGTTGCTGCTGCGCGATGCGACGCTAGGCGACGGCATCCGCGAGACGTTGGGGACGGTGGAAAAAGCCAGCAACCACTTGTTGGGCCTGATCAACGAGATCCTCGATCTGTCGAAGATCGAAGCCGGCGCGCTGGACCTGGATGCAGCGGCCTTCGACCTGAACGAACTCTTGAACGGCCTGAATGCGATCTTCGCGCTGCGCTGCCGTCAGAAGGGCCTGCGCTGGAGCCTGGAGGGCGTGGAGGATGGCATCCGCCCGGTGCGAGGCGACCCCGGCAAGCTGCGGCAGGTGCTGATCAACCTGATCGGCAATGCGATCAAGTTCACCGACCAGGGGGAGATCGGCCGGCGGGTCACCGCGCAGGATGCTGATCACTATCGCTTCGAGGTGCGCGACACTGGCCCCGGACTGACGGAGGAGGAGCGCAGGCTGATCTTTGCGCCGTTCCAGCAGACCGAGGAAGGTGCCGCCCGTGGTGGCACCGGCCTGGGGCTGAGCATCGCCCGGCAGCGGGTGGAGCTGATGGGCGGGCGGCTGAATGTCGAGAGCGAGCCGGGGCAGGGGGCGCGCTTCCACTTCACCATCGCCCTACCTGCTGCTGTGCTGGCCAAACCCGGCGTGGCGACACGGGTTGTCTCGCTGGCGCCCGGGCAAATCGTGCGGGCGGTGGTGGCGGACGACGTGCCGGCCAACCGCGACGTGCTGGCGAGCATGCTTCAGCATCTGGGCCTGAAGGTGGATACCGCCGCCAACGGACGCGAGGCGGTGGCGCTGCTGGAAGATCAGCTGGTGGACATCCTTTTCCTGGACCTGCGGATGCCGGAAATGGACGGCCTGACGGCGTTGCGGATGATCCGTGAACGGCACGGCGCGCAGTCGCCGGTGGTCGTCGGGACGTCCGCCTCCGGCTTCCTCCAGCAGCGGGCCGAATACGAGGCAGCCGGCTTCGACGATTGCATCAGCAAGCCGGTGCACTTCGATGCGCTGTGCAGCTGCTTGCTGACCCATTTGCGGGTGGAGTTCATCTACGAGGCAGAAGCACCGGCCGCCGTCCCGTCCATCGATGAGGAGGCCATGCCGGCCGTCACTCTGCCCGCCGGGTTGCACGCCCGCCTGCTGGAGGCGGTCGAGCTGGGCTGGGTCAACGGCATCGAAAACCTGCTGAAAGAGGTCGAGGCCCAGGGTGCGGACGCGCGGACGCTGACCGCCGAAATGCGGAGTATGCTTGTCCGGTACGATATGGAAGGATTGGTGCGTCTGCTGGAGCGCTCGAGTGGTGCTTCAGGCTGCTGACAGAGTTGGGAGGTCCCCGGCGGAAGGGCGCAAAGCAAGCTTTGCTGGTTTATCCGACGGCAACCCATTTGCAGCCTCTCTGAGACTTTCCCACCCTCCGACTCCCGCCCGCCGGCGGGAGAGGAAGGGTTTGTCAGCAACCTGGAGCGTTTATGCGCTTTGTCATGACCACCGGAGGGGGCGGGATGAGAGTGCTCAGAGGGCTGCAACGACGGGCTGCCTGGCTCGTCTTGCTGGTGGCGGGGTTCGCCTGGGGCGCGCCACCCTGGACCATTCTGGTCGATACGCAGAATCCGCCGTTCATGTATGCGAACGGCGGTCGGGCCGAGGGCTTGTACCCCGACCTGCTGCGCGCTATCTTCGCCCGGCTGGGTGAGCCGGTTTCCGTGCAGGCCAAGCCCTGGCGGCGCGCGCTGGCCGAGGCCGAGGCCGGGCAGGGGGCGATCGGCGGCCTGTACCAGACCGAAGCCCGCCTGACCAAGTTCGACTTTTCCGGCCCGGTGTTCGTCGAGCGGATCAAGGTCTATTCCAAGACATCGAAGCCGCTGATGTTCCGCGAGATCGCGGACTTGAAGGGGCAGACGGTGGGTGTGATCCGTGGCTGGAGCTATGGAGACGCCTTCGACGCCGCCCGGAACAGCGGCCTGTTCATCGCCGACGAGGCCGACAGCGACCAGCAGAACTTCGCCAAGCTGCGTAACGGACGGGTCGATGTGGTGCTGGCGATCGACGAGGCCGCCGCAGCGGCATTGGTGGCGCCTTCCAACGACATCTACGCGGCGGAAGTGCCGTTGGCGGAAAACCCGGTCTACCTGGCATTTGCCAAGCGCAATGCGCAGACCAAGCTGTTACGCCGCTTCGATGCCGCATTGGCCGCCATGAAGGCGTCGGGGGAGTATCAGCGGCTGGTGACCACCCGGCTGGGCAGTCCGCATCCCTGAGAGACGCAGCCAGCGTGGCGGCGCCAGCATGAAAAAACCCCGGCGAACCGGGGTTTTTTTGCGGCAGGGACAGCTAGCCCAATCTATGCGGCTTAGCCTTTGCGGCCGCCGCCCGGCTTGCCACCGGACTTGCCACCAGGTTTTCCACCGAGCAGCGCCGCAGTCGTGCCGGTGAGGTCCGGCTGGCGTTGCGGGATGGTCAGCGTGATCGGCGGGCGGGTGTATTCGTCGTAGAAGGGCTGGGCATCCGAACGGGCGCGGTTGCTGTTGCCACGCTGGCCCTGCGGAGCCTTGTTGCCGTTGGCCTCGCCCTGACCTTGTCCCTGACGCTGTTGCCCCTGCTTGCCGCGCTGACCTTGCTGGGCGTTGCCGTTGCCCTTCGGCTTGTCGCCGAAGCCCTGGCGCTGCCCCTGGCCCTGGCGGTTTTCGCCCTGACGGGCGTTGCCGCCACCGCCTTGGCGCGGGTTGCCTTGACGGCCATTGCCGTTGCGGCCTTCGCCCTGACGACCTTCCCCTTGGCGACTCTCTCCCTGCCGGTTTTCACCTTGGCGATTCTCGCCCTGGCGCGCTTCGGCCTGACGGGATTCGCCCTGGCGATTTTCGGCCTTGGGCTTGCTGCGAGGCTGGCGTTGCTCTGGATTGTTCTGCTGACGCTTGGCTCCTTGCGGCTGGGCTTGCTTGCGCTTGCCGGCGTTCTGGTTGTTGCGCGGCTCGCGGGCCGGTTCCGGCTCGGCCGGGCGGTTCGGGTCCGGTTCGAAGCCCGGCAGCGCGCTCTTTTCGATGTCGCGCTTGATCAGCTTTTCGATGTCGCGCAGCAGCTTGGCTTCGTCGGCACAGACCAGCGATACCGCTTCGCCGGTGGCGCCGGCACGGCCGGTGCGGCCAATGCGGTGCACGTAGTCTTCCGGTACGTTGGGCAGCTCGTAGTTGACCACGTGCGGCAATTCTTCGATGTCCAGGCCGCGAGCGGCGATGTCGGTGGCCACCAGCACCTGCAAGTCGCCGGACTTGAATTCCGACAGGGCACGGGTGCGGGCGTTCTGGCTCTTGTTGCCGTGGATGGCCAGCGCGGTGATGCCGGCCTTGTTCAGCTTGTCGGCCAGTGCATTGGCACCGTGCTTGGTACGGGTGAATACCAGCACCTGGAACCAGTTGTTTTCCTTGATCAAGTGGATCAGCAGCGCGCGCTTCTGCTCGCGGTCCACCGTGTAGACGCGCTGGGCGACGGATTCGACGGTGGTGTTGCGGCGGGCCACTTCGACCTGCTCCGGTTCCTTCAGGAAGCTATGCGCCAGCTCGCGGATCTCGTCAGAGAAGGTGGCGGAGAACAGCAGGTTCTTCTTGATGTCGTGGATGAAGCCCATGTCCAGCATGCGGTCGGCTTCGTCCAGCACCAGGATCTCGACGCTCGACAGATCGATGGTGCCCTGGCCGACGTGGTCCAGCAGGCGGCCCGGCGTGGCCACCAGGATGTCGATGCGGTGCTTCAGCGCCTTGATCTGCGGGTTGATGCTGACGCCGCCGAACATCACCATCGAGGTGAGCTTCAGGTGCTTGCCGTAGGTGCGTACGCTTTCCTCGACCTGCGCGGCGAGTTCGCGCGTCGGGGTCAGGATTAGCGCGCGGATACGGGTCTTGTCCGCGGGCGGCGTGGTGGAAAGCAAGTGCAGGATCGGCAGCGTGAAGCCGGCCGTCTTGCCGGTGCCGGTCTGGGCGCCGGCGAGCAGGTCGTGCCCCCGTAGTACGACGGGAATGGCCTGAGCCTGAATGGGGGTCGGCGTGTCGTAGCCTTCTTCGGCAACTGCACGCAGGATATCGGCCGACAGGCCGAGGGAGTCAAAGGACATGCAATGCTCCGGGCGTGCCATGCGTGCAAGTGCACGCCTCAGTCTAGGCAAGGCCCAATGGATTCGGATTACTGAGATGTCGCGACAGACAACATCTGACGGCCCGCCGACTGAAGTGCGGGGCCGGATTGGAGGACGATTGTAACATGGGGATGCGCCAGTCTACAGCCGGGAACGTGCGGGCCGGCAGCCGGTCAACTGCGGACGGGTATCGAACGGATCCACGCCGACGCGATTCCGCATGTAAACGCCCCGACAGCGCTCTCTATCGAGTTTGAGATGGCTACCTATCACTTCGTCACCCACTGGCGTTTGCGGGCACCGCTGCCGGCGGTGTTCCGCTGCATCGAACAGTCGCTGGACTGGCCGCGCTGGTGGCCCGGCGTGGAGTCGGTGGTCGAGCTGTCGCCCGGCGAGCCCGATGGCACCGGCAATGTGCGGCGTTACTGCTGGCGCGGACGCCTGCCTTACCGACTGAACTTTACCGCCACCTGTGTGGCGATCGAGCCGGCTCGGCGCGTGCAGGCAGAGGTGAGCGGCGACGTGGCGGGCAGCGGTACCTGGTTGCTCATGGAGCAGGATGGCGTGACCGATGTCTGCTACGAATGGCAAGTACGCACCACCCGGTGGTGGATGCGCCTGCTGTCGCCCTGGGCCGACCCGGTGTTCCGCTGGAATCACGATTGGCTGATGCGGCAGGGCGGCCGTGCGCTGGCGAAGGAACTCGGGGCGGAGCTGCTCACCAACGAGCAGGGCGGTCGATGAGCTGACCGCCAGTTCATGACGGGCTCCGGTGGTCTACGCTGAAATCACCTCCCTCGGTGTCTGACCTATCCGGCGGCAGCCCATGAAAGACAGCATCGGTTTCCGGCTCAATGCCTTGTTCGTGCTGATCGTGACCACGCTGCTCGCCTGTTCCGGCGGCCTGGCGTACTGGAGCAGCCGTGCCCAGTCGCTGCACCAGTACGACATGCTGCGCAGCACCCTGCGCGAACGCATGCAGATCAACCTGGTGAGCGCGGTCTGGAACCTCGACCTGGTGGCGCTGGGTGAAGACCTGACCGCCGAGCTGACGCCGCCGGTGGTCGGCATCGCCGTCTTCAACGACGAAGGTCAGCTGCTGTCGGCCAAGGGCAGCATGTCGCCGACGGGCGTCGATCCGTCCAGCCTGGATCAGCTGGAGTTCACCCTGTCCGGTCAGCGCTTCAATGCACCGCAGAAGCTGGCGACAGTCAGGGTGATGCTGTCGCGCGAAAGCATGCAGTCCGCGCTGCGCGCCGAGGTCTGGCGGCGCCTGTTGGAAATCCTGGTGCTGGACGTGGTGCTGGTGGCCACTTTGTCGCTCGGCCTGCGCTGGCTGGTGTTGCGGCCGCTGGCCGCGCTCAAGGATGCGTTGCGCAAGGCGGCCGAGCACCGCGACCAGACCGCCACCCTCACGCTGCCTGCCGACCGGCGCGACGAATTCGGCGAGGTGGTGCGCGGCTTCAACCTGATCGCCCAGCGTCTGACCGACGACCTGGAAAAAGGCCACCAGGCTGAACAGGAAATCCGCCGGGCCTACGACCACCTGAAGCAGACGCAGACCTCGCTGGTAGAGGCCGAAAAGATGGCTGCACTCGGCGGCTTGGTGGCCGGCGTGGCGCACGAGATCAACACCCCGCTCGGCATCACCCTGACCGGCGCCAGCGTGCTGGGCGACGAGACGCGGCGTTTTCAGGAGGCGGTCGACAACGGCAGCGTCCGTAAGTCCGACATGCTCGGCTACCTGAAGACCTGCACGGAGAGCGTGGAACTGATTCTGTCCAACGCCCGCCGGGCGGCCCACCTGGTGCACAGCTTCAAGCAGGTGGCGGTGGACCAGACCAGCGAAGCCCGGCGCGACTTCGATCTGGCCGTCTACCTGGACGAAGTGGTGGAAAGCCTCAGCCCCACCTACAAGCGCCTGCCGATCCACATCGACAAGGAATGCCCGGCCGGCATCGCGATGGACGGCTACCCCGGCGCGCTCGCTCAGGTCATTACCAATCTGCTGGTCAACGCGGTCACCCATGCCTTTCCCGACGGACGGTCCGGGCTGATCCAGCTCGCCGTGGAACGGGAACAAAACGGCGTGCTGCTTCGTTTTGAGGACGATGGGGTGGGGATTCCGGCGGAGCATCTGCCGCGGATTTTCGACCCGTTCTTCACTACTCGCCGCGGGTCCGGCGGGAGCGGACTAGGGCTTCACGTGGTCTATAACATTGTGACCAAGCGATTGGGCGGACGGATCGAGGTCGCCAGCACCATGGGGCAGGGCACGCGGTTCACGATGCGGATTCCCCAGGTTGCGCCGCATCCGCCGGAGGAGCAGCGATGAGCGAGACGGATCATCTGCATGAGCAGGACTGGCTGATCGACGACAGCGCGGACAGTGGTGCGTCGCCCGTCCTGGCACCCTGGCGGGTGCTGATCGTGGATGACGAGCCGGATGTCCATGCTGTCACCAGGCTGGCGTTGCGCGGCATGGAATACAAGGGGCGCGGGCTGGAGCTGATCAGTGCCATGACGGCACAGGAGGGTTTCGATTACCTGCGTGACGAGCGCGATATCGCCCTGGTGCTGCTGGACGTGGTGATGGAAACCGACGATGCCGGCCTGCGTCTGGTGCGCCGCATCCGCGAGGAGCTGGAAAACCGCTCGGTCCGCATCGTGCTGCGCACCGGCCAGCCAGGCCAGGCGCCGGAGCAGCAGGTGATCCTGTCCTACGACATCAACGACTACAAAGCCAAGACCGAGCTGACCGTCCAGAAGCTCTACACCACGGTGATCGCCTCGCTGCGCGCCTACGAGAGCCTGGTGACCATCGAGCGCAGCCGGCAGGGGCTGACCCGCATCCTGGAAGGCTCATCCAACCTCTACCAGCAGCGTTCGCTGCAGGAGTTCGCCTCCGGTGTGCTTGACCAGATCGGCGCGGTGCTGGATGTCGGCACGCATGGCATCCTCTGTGCCCGGGAACCGATCGAAGGCGACGGTACCCGGCTGGAAGTGCTGGCCGCCACCGGCCTGTTTGCCGACCTGTCCCGGCATGATTCGCTGGACGCCGCCCACCCGGTGTACGACCTGATGACGCGGGCGCTGGATGAACGGCGCAGCCTATACGACCACCCTGGCGAAGTGCTCTACGTGCCCACCCACGCCAACCGCGAGTTCGCCGTTTATTTCACCCCGCCCTGGCCGCTGTCGGACGTCGACAAGGAGCTGCTGGAGGTGTTCTGTCACCGCATCGGTGCCGCTTTCGACAACCTCTACTACCACATGCAGATGAAGCGGGCGCAGGAGGCCACGGTGGTCGCCCTGGCCGATCTGGCCGAATTCCGCGACAGCGACACCGGTGAACACGTGCTGCGGGTGGAAGACATGACGTCCCGCACCGCCCGTCGGATGGCCGAGCGAGGCGACTACCCGATGCTGCTGACGCCACGCTTCCTAGAGCTGGTTGGCATGGCCAGCATCCTGCACGACGTCGGCAAGGTGGCTACACCGGACTACATCCTGTTCCGCCCCGGCCAGCACGACCCGGCCGAGCGCGAAATCATGCGCCAGCACGCACCGATCGGCGGCGCAATCCTGCAGCGGGCGGCCCGCTTGGTCGAAGGCGTCAGCTACCTGTCGCTGGGCGCCGAGATCGCCAGTGGCCACCATGAGCATTACGACGGCAATGGCTACCCCGGAGGCCTCACTGGCGACCAGATTCCGCTGGCGGCCCGTATCGTGGCCGTGGTGGACGTGTACGACGCGCTGATGCACAAGCGGCCCTACAAGGAGCCGTGGTCGGCGGCTGAATCGCTGGATTACATCCGCCAGCGCGCCGGGACGCAGTTCGACCCGAAGGTGGTCAGCGCTTTTGTCGAGCTGATTGAGCAGGAAGGAGCATCGTCAGCGGGCGCGCAGGAGGAGCAGGGCGATTGAGTGGGTCGTTGCGGATGTCCGCACCAACAGAAACGTAGCCCGGATTCGCTCCGCTGCATCCGGGCTACGGATGGCGTTCTACCTGACCATCAGGTCCACCCAGCATCCACCACGAATTCCTGCGCCGTGATCATGCGACTGTCGTCAGCGGCGAGGAACAGCGCCATATTGGCGATGTCGATGCCGTAGATGCGGCCGGGAAGGCAGTGGTTCTGGTCCATCTCCTTTTCCCCCGCTTCGTCCACCCAGTGGGTGAGCTGCCGTTCGGTCATCACCCATCCCGGCGTCAGCGTGTTGACGCGTATGTTCTTCCGCCCGAAGTCGCGAGCCAGGCTACGGGTGAGGCCGTTGGTGGCCGACTTGCAGGTGGCGTAGGCGACGTAGCCGGAACCTTTGATCTTCCAACTGGTGGAGCCGACGTTGATGATGACGCCGCCGCCGCGCCGTTCCATGCAGGGAATCGCTGCCTGTGCGGCGAAGAAATGCACTTTCAGGTTGATGGCCACGCGCTGGTCGAAGTATTCCGGCGTGACTTCCAGGAAGTTGTGACGGTCGTCGCTGGCAGCATTGTTCACCAGCACGTCGATGTCACCGAAACGGCTGACGGTTTCCTCCACCGCTGCGCGCAGGGCCGATACGTCGGACAGGTCGCAACGGATGAAGTGGGGCGGGGTGTCGGCATCGGGCACGCTGCCGATGACCTTGGCAGCCGATTCGGCGCTGCGGCCGACAAAGGCGACCTTGGCACCCTGGCGGACGAAGGCGGCAACGATGTCCGCACCGATGCCGGAACTGCCGCCGGTGATGAAGACGACCTTGCCGGCCAGGCTGGGGTAGTGGGCGAATGCGGGTTGGGTCATGTTGGGTCCTTGCAAATGAGCGGCCTGTCCTCAGAGCTTGTGAAAAATTTCGTCGCGAGCTTTGCATGGCCATTCGACTAGGCACTCAAAAATGAGCGCCAAGTCGCTGGTCAGCGCCCCGAGCTTGGTCCGAGAAGCGCAGCCGTACTAGGGTACGGTGAGCATCGCAGGGCAAGACCTGTCCTGAGCAAAGGCGAAGGGTCGGGGCGCGCAGCAGAAATTTTCACAAGCTCTCAGCCTTTGGTGGCGCCGAGCGTTAGGCCGGCAATGAATTGCTTCTGCATCATGAAGAAGATGGCGATCGGTGGCAGCGCGGCCACGATGGCGCCGGCGGACACCAGGTGCCACTGTGCCACCCACTGCCCATTGAGTGACTTCAGGCCGCCGGTAACCGGCATCGCGTGGTCGCCCTGGATCAGCA
>CBIHQA010000098.1:0-9762 GCA_966211475.1 uncultured Neisseriales bacterium | reverse complement strand
CGCTCCAGTTGGGTGGAGGCGAGGATCAGATTGAGCGCGTCGTCGATGGATGATTTCTTTAAGTACACGGTGGTGCGCAGGTCTGGGCGTACCGTGCTATCGAGGACGAAGTTGATGCCGGTCGCTTTCGACAGCGCCTCGAAGATCATGCGGACGTCGGCATCGCGGAATTCGAGCGACACCGGCTTTCGATAGAGGTCGGCCAGGTTCGGCCCGTTGCGCAGCCACCGCGCCCGACGCTGCTCGACTTCCTGCTGCAGCGTAGCGGCTTCTGCGTGCGCCGGGTTGTCGGTGAGGATGCGGCGCAAGGCGTCGAGTGCGAGCTCTGACTGGTTTGCGGTGGCGGCCTTACGCGCTTCTTCCAGCCACGCGGCATGCTGTTGATAGCGTTTGAGCTGGGCCTGCAGCGCCGGCAACTTGGCCGCCGTCGGCTCCATGCGGCGGATCCCTTCGAGCGTTTTGCCCGCCTCTTCCAGCTGATAGGCCTGGATCTGCGCCTGGGCTTCCTGTATCCGCTGGTTGACCAGTTTGGTCTTGTACTGCAACCAGTCCATCCGGTACTGCGGATTGTCCGGGGCCTGCCTTCTCGCCGCCGCGAGCTGCGCCACTCCTTCCTCGTACTTGCCCTCGTCGATCAGCGTCAGGCCATGCTGGTGTTCGGCGTAGCCCGCACATCCGGTGAGGACGAATACCCCCGCGATGGTCAGCTGTTGCCCGAGACGCCGGAAAACGGAGGCTACGCGATGGCGGCCGAGTGGGGAGGTCTGCATAGACGGTTACTTGCCGGTATAGAGGGTTTGTTGTTCGCTCAGCGGCAGGTAGGTGAATACCAGGCGCGTGTTGTCGACTTCATCGAGCCGATAGGTCTGCTGCAGCACATCTCCCACCTTGGCGATGTAGACGCGACCGTTCCAGTTGAGAAAAGTCTTGTTATCGTCCGCATCCGCGAGGCGCCCCAACCATTTGATCGGCAAGGGTGGGGCGCTCGGCTTGCTTGGCGCGACGGGGGGCAGCGGTGGTGGTGGAGGGGGCACATACCACTGTCGTTGTGCAAACAAACTGGTCGAGGCGTCCGTGAGGCGCGCAAATGCGGCTCGATAGGCTCGGGTACGTTCCTCTGGAACGGACGGTCGCTGCCGTGAGCTATCCGGAAGGTTCTTTGCCGTAGCGACGGGTGATCGTAAGGATGGACGCGGCCCGGCGCGCTCGCCCCCCGTCACACGGGCTTCGCTCGTGTCCGCAGGCGCCTCATCAGGCGCCAACCAGACTGCGACCAGCGTACCGATCAAGGCGGTGGCCAGCAGCAGCTGGCGGGTGCGGGATCGCTTCATGAGGCGATCAACCGGACGTAGCGGAACACCGCTTTGATCTTGAGCTGGCTGGTGGTCGCGCTTGCGCGGTTCATCTCGAGCTGCTCGAGCTGCAGCGTCGGGTACTTGAGCGTCAGGTCGCGCAACCAGGCGAGCGCTTGCGCTTCGCTCGCCTCGAGCGGATAGCTCAGTTCGACGGTCTCTAGCGCACTGTCCACGCTGTGGCTTAGCCGATAGTCACCGCGGTTGATCTTGACCTGCTGCTTGGCGGCGAGATCGATCGCATCGCGCATCACCGCTTCCACGGGGGGCGCTGCCAAGAGCGGGACTTGCAAGGTCGAGACGGCCAGCGTAACCGTAGACGGTTGCACTGTGGGCGCAGGCGTACGCGCCAATTTGCGGGTTTCCCGTTCCAGCTTGCGTGTTGCGTGCGTCTGCGCGGCCGCATCGGCGAGCAGTGGCCGGGTATAGAAACGGTCCAGCGCCAGGGCGGCGACCAGCGCCGCGACCGCAACGCCGACACCGAGCGCCAGGCCCGACAGATGCTGATACCAGACCCATTTCAGGCGAGGAACAAGGTGCAAAGCCATGAGCGCAAGTCGTTGCCGGAAAGCAATCCGGGTATGTCAAAACGATGAAAAGAGTACCACGATAGCGAACTCTGCCATAAGATGCACGCTGCATGAATGGGGTTGGCGGACGACTGGCTAGTTGGCGGATGAGGCGAGCTGGCGATAACGCTGCAGCACATCTGCGACGTAGCGCTGGGTTTCCGGGTAAGGCGGAATGCGCCGACCGTAGCGCAACACCGCGTTTTCTCCGGCGTTGTAGGCGGCAATCGCGAGCGACAAGTCTTCCGGAAAGAGGCGCGTGAGATCGCGCAGGTAGCGACTACCGGCTTCGAGGTTCCCCTGGACCGACCACAGATCGCTGATCCCGTAGCGAACTCCAGTCGCCGGCATCACCTGCATCAGGCCAATCGCCCCCTTGCGGGAGCTTTGCTGGTGACGGTAGCCGGACTCGACGCTGATCACCGCGTGCAGCAGCGTCGCCGGTACGCCATTGCGTCGCGCTGCCTGTTCGATGTCCGCCTGGAAGGGGCGAGCGGGCGTGAGGCTGAGAGGGGTGTTGGCAGACGTAACGGCTGAAGGCTGCTGCGGCTCGCCGGAGAGCAGCTGGGCACTGGCGTTGGGCGCATCGGTGGCTAGGTGCAGCGTGCCTTCCCCATCCTCGAAGCCATAGATGCCCGCGCCGGCCACCGAACCGGTGAGCAGCAGCAAAGCGATCGGAAGCAAGTGTAGGCCGGGTTTCATCAATGGAAGAGATCGGGAATCGTCACGGTAACCGATGGGCATAATAGCAAAAGCATATGAGGTAGCGCGTGTACTACAAGCGGAACAGCAGCGGCTTCACGCTGCTCGAGTTGCTGGTTGTGATCGTGATTATTGGCCTGTTGGCCGGTTACGTCGCACCGCGTTATTTCTCCCAGGTTGGCAAGTCGCAGATTCAGACGGCACGCGCGCAGATCGACGCCCTCGACAAGGCGCTCGACCAGTACCAGCTCGATACCGGCCACTACCCGGATGCGTCCACCGGACTGGAAGCACTGGTGAAGCGGCCAGCCACCGACGACAAATGGTCCGGCCCCTACCTCAAGCGCGGCCTACCGAAGGATCCCTGGGGACATGCCTACGGCTACCGCAACCCGGGCGAACATGTCGACGTGGACGTGTTCTCCTACGGCCCGGACGGCGCGCAAAGTGACGACGATCTCGGCAACTGGTAAGCCTCAGCCATGAAATTTCTCGTCAAGTGCTACCACGCCGAGCAGGGCGTGGTGGAGCTCGAGCTGGAAGCCGACAGTGCGCAGGAGGTGGGCGGCAAGGTGGCGGGGTTGGGTTATCGGTTGGTCACCATCTCCGGCACTGCGAAAGGAACAGGGGGGCGGCAGCCCGCCTTTACCACCACGCTGTTTTGCCAGGAGCTGCTGGGTTTGCTGGCTGCGGGTCTGAACCTGGTGGAATCGCTCGAAGCGCTTGCCGAACGCAGCCGCCACACCAGCGGTCGCGTCGTGGTCGAAGGACTACTGGCGGCACTGGGTCGCGGAGAGCGACTCGCGCAGGCGATGGAACGCTACCCACGGGCGTTTCCGGTCCTGCTGGTCGCCTCGATTCGCGCGAGCGAGACCACCGGCAATATTCCGGCGGCGCTGCGACAGTACCTGGACTACCGGCTACGCGCCGAGGCGATCGGCAAGAAGCTGATCTCGGCGCTGATCTATCCTGCGCTGCTGCTGGGCGTCGGCGCGCTGGTCATCCTGTTCCTGCTTTCGTACGTGATTCCGCGTTTCAGCCTGGTGTACGACGACATTCATACCGAGCTGCCGCTGGGCTCGCGACTGCTGATGGCATGGGGGCACTGGGTTAGTGCTCATGCCGCGATTTCGGCTGGTTTGGCCGGTGGGCTGGTGGTGATCAGCTTAGTGGCGCTCTCGTCGCGTGAGGTGCGGAGCCAGTTGATGGCGGCGGTCTGGCGCATACGCTGGTTCGGCGACAAATTGCGGATCTATGAGCTGTCGCGACTGTACCGAACGCTCGCCATGCTCTTGAACGGCGGGATTCCGCTGGTTTCCGCCATGGACATGGTGGGGGATTTGCTGCGGCCGTCGCTTGCGCTCCACCTGCAAGCCACACGCCGCGATATCGCAAGTGGTGACATTCCCTCGCTCGCTTTCGAGCGGCATGGGCTCGCCACCGATTTGGCCCGACGACTGATCCGGGTCGGGGAACGTAGCGGCGAACTGGGCGATATGCTCGAACGCACCGCGGCGCTGCACGATGAGGAACTCGGTTTCTGGGTGGAGCGCTTCGGCCGGGTGTTCGAGCCCATTCTGATGGCGGTGATCGGCGTGGTGATCGGCGGCATCGTGCTGTTGATGTACATGCCGATCTTCGGCCTGGTGGAGGCGATGCAATGAATGCGCCCAGTCGTATGCTGACGCGCGATGCGGTGCGTGCCGCGCGGCAAAGTCATCCGAAGCCCGAAGCCTGGTATGAGTTTTTGCGTGCTCAGACCGGTCTCGACTCAGCTTCCCTGACGCGGGAGGTCGCACACGGCGCCGGGGTGGCTGCCGTGCAGATCGAGCAGTTGCACCAGCGAGAGCCGGCCTTCGACGTGGTGCGTTACGTCGAGGCCGTGCGCCGCGGCGTGGTGGCGACCCGCGACCAACAGAGTCTTTACCTCGCTGTACCGGACCCGTTCGACGATCGCCTGTTCAACTGGGCTGCGTCGTTGCCCTCGGCACTGACCATCGAATGCGCGCATCCGGCCGATATCCGTGCTTACCTAGTGCGACACGAAAGCGCGCAGCGGGCGCTATCGGTGGATGCGCTACAAACCGATGGTCCGGTGCGTGACGAGGCCGAGAGCGAACTCTCGCTGGTGAGCATCGACCAGGACGACAGTCCGATCGTCAAACTTGTGCACTCCACGCTCTATGATGCGTTGCAGGCCGGGGCGAGCGACGTGCACTTCGAAACGGCGGTGTCGGGTCTCGCGATCCGCTATCGTCTCGATGGGGTCTTGAGCCAGGTGGCGACCATGCCCGGCAGCGAAACCGCCGAGCAATGTCTGTCGCGTCTGAAAGTGATGGCCGAACTCGACATTGCCGAGCGGCGGGTGCCGCAGGACGGGCGATTTCGCCTGCGCATGCAGGGGCGGGATGTGGATTTCCGCGTGTCCATCATGCCCAGCATGTTCGGCGAAGATGCGGTGCTGCGTATCCTGGACCGACGGCAACTCGCGGACCAGTTCGCCCAGCTTCGCTTGGAAAACCTCGGCTTCGACGAGGAGTCGGTCGCGCTGATGCGCCGCTTTGCCCGCGAACCCTACGGGATGATCCTGGTGACCGGCCCCACTGGCTCGGGCAAGACCACCACTCTGTACGCAGCGCTGTCCGAGATCAACTCGGGCGACGACAAGATCGTCACCATCGAGGACCCGATCGAATATCACCTGCCCGGCATCCTGCAAATCCCGGTCAACGAGAAGAAGGGCCTCACCTTTGCGCGCGGCCTGCGCTCGATCCTGCGTCACGACCCGGACAAAATCCTGGTCGGCGAGATCCGCGACGGCGAAACCGCCCAGATCGCCGTGCAGTCGGCGCTCACCGGCCACCTGGTGTTCACCACCGTGCATGCGAACAACGTGTTCGATGTGATCGGTCGCTTCATCCACATGGGGGTCGATCCGTACAACTTCATCGCTGCCATCAACGCGATCTTTGCGCAGCGCCTGATACGGGCGAATTGTGAACACTGCGCGCAGCCTGTGCAGTATCCAGACGAGCAATTGCTGGCGGCGGGTTTTCCGGCGGAGATGTTGACCAGTGTATCCGCGGCGCAAGGCCAGGGATGCGCTCACTGTCAGGGGGTCGGCTTTCGGGGGCGACGGGCGATCGCCGAGGTGCTGCACCTCACGGACGAGATCCGCGAACTTATCATCCAGCGCGCGCCGATGCGGCAGATCAAGGCGGTGGCTGCAGAGCAGGGCACGCGGACTCTGAGGGCACAGGCACTCGAATTGGTGCGCCAAGGTGTCACCAGTCTGGCGGAGGCGGACCGTGTCACGTTTGTTGCCTGAGCAATTGCAATTGTCTGTATCGACGACTGGGTTCACGCTGCGCCTGCTTGACTGGCGCGGTCGGATGATCCAGCAGGTTCACCAGCAGAGTGCGTCGCGGCTCGGCCCGGAACCGAAGGACTGGCCGATCGATCTCGCGGCACTCAAGCAGCAGTTCGCAACTCGGACCCGTACCCTGCGTGTGGTGCTGTCGACCGCCTGGACGCGCTTTGCGTTGATTCCCTGGTCGGCACATGCGATCACAGCAGAGGAAAGACGGGCAGTGGCGGCGGCGGTGATTGCCGATACCTACGGTGAGCACCCCGGGGGCTGGCAAGTCGAGCTCGCTAGTGGCGACTATGGCCAGCCGACGCTTGCCTGTGCATTGCCTGCTCAGCTGGTGGCGGGACTCGACACGTCGGCAAGGGCGGCCGGGTTAGGACTACGTTCTCTTCGGCCGGTGTTTTCTGGTCTGCCGTCGCGGGCGGTTGCTTCCAAACCACTAGGACTGCTGGCGTGTTACCAGGAGGGCAAGCTTGACCTCTGCCTGGTGCGCCGGGGGCAGATCGAGGCGTATCGAAGCTATCGGACCAGAGATCCTGCTTCGAACATCATCCAGGCCTGCCATTCATGGGCGACGGGAGGCGACGCGCCGGCCGCACTGCACTATTGGGGGGACGTGCCCATTGAGCGTGCGGGCATTGCGGGGCAGGGCCTGGAACTCGTACAGATGCAGTTGCTCGACGGTTTTATGCCGGCGAAGGAGGGCTGATGTCGGCACCGCATTTCGACTTCATTCATCCTCGCCACCTCAACCCCTGGTGGGGGTTGGCCGTACTTGGACTGGCGGCACTGCTACTCTCGGCAATGGATGCCCGTGAGGCTTTGTTGGAGCAGCGACTGGCAACGCAGCAGATGTCAGTCACACGCCACCGCCTGCAGCGACTGCAGGCGCGCCGTAGCCGCGTTGCGACCCCCACCCGGTCGGTTACTCCCGACACCCTGAAGCAGATGGATGCCCTGCTACCGGTGGCAAACCAACTCGCGACCCCTTGGCCCGACTGGCTGGTCGTGTTGCGACGGGTCACTGGTAACAATGCTGCCATTCTTAAGCTGTCCCTTAAGACCGATGAAGGGACTGCGATTGTAAGTGGTGAGGCAAAAACCTTCGCCGACATCGCCGCTCTCACGCAGCAGCTTGCTGCAAGTTCAAAAGTGAAGTTGGTTTCCTTACTTGAGCACCATCAGCTTCAAACTACTCCGGGTATGCCTACGGCATTCGAAGTTTCCATCGTTTTTTCCCACGACTAAGTAGCGTTCCCTTTGCGGCGTCAGGCTTATCGCCATCACTTCATCAATTCGATCTACTTGAACTTAGAAGTCAATAGAAAATTGCATTGACATGAAATGACGGCATGTCTAGCATTCGGCGGTATGCCCTATGACTTGACATTGTGCTAGGGCGCTTACAGGTCAATAAGAGCCTTGTCTGAAAAGACATAAGGCTGACGCGGGGAGGTAGTACAAATGCATGCGACTGGATCGCTGGCGATCCGGCGGGGGCTTGGTGCATCCGCTGGTTTGTCTCTGGTACGTGGGGTGCTTGCCATCCTGTGTCTGTTTGCCGGGATGGGACTGCATTATGCAGAGGCAGCTTCCTGCAACCCTGGGTCCGGAGTAAGCATTATTGGCGATGAGTGGTTCGCCACTAAAGCGTATGCAGACGGCTCTTATGACTATGCGGTGAATTCACTGCAATGCTCGTCAGGTCAGGTCTCTACTTGGTTGTCGACGTCTTACTCCAGCGTTCAACCCAGCACGATCCAAGCGAATCCATCGCTGAACATGTCGCGGATGTTTCGCAATACCTGCGGCAGCCATATTCTGATTGCACACAACAACTACACCGGCACATTGAATGACGGCGTGGTCAATGTAAGCCTCGCAACTTCTAGCTACCCGCTGAACGGGACTTACTACAACGTCTTCCAGCGTGCGCTGGCTTCGGGGACGGGGGTTCCTATCGCCTGCCAGGCTCAACCGCAGGACTGCAAGCAGGGGATGACGCTCCAGTCTGACGGTTCGGGCGGCAAGTCGTGCCAGTTCCCCGCCCAATCGAAAGCCCCATGCCTGCCGTGCTTCGTAAATAACATCCTTGCGGTGTTTGGCGACCCGATAGCGAGCGACCGTGGCCGCGTGGTGGAACGCGAGACGGATTACCGGGTGTCTTCGACGTCCTCCTTGGCATTCACCCGCTACTACGACAGCCAGAGCCCGTATACCAACTTGACCGCTGCGGTCCGTGCGCTCGGTAACCGTTGGCGTCATACGTACGACGTATCGCTCAATTATCAGAGCAGCCAGAGCAAAGTACTTATTCTGCGCGGCGACGGCCGAATCCTGATCTTCATTCCGAAGACCGGCAGCAGCACCGACTGGGTGAGCGACGCAGACGTCAACGAGACGCTGGTCAAAGGCGCCTCGACCTGGACCTATAAAACCAGTCATGACGAAACCGAGGTATACGACAGCAATGGTCGTCTCACCAGCCGCACCGATCGTAGCGGTGTAGTACTCAGTTTCGCCTACGACAGTAGCAGCCGTCTGTCGACGGTTACCGATAGCTTTGGACACAAGCTCATTTTTGGTTACGACAGCAGCAACCGCATCACGTCGCTCACCGATCCGGCAAGCAAGATCACCAACTACAGTTACGATGCGAACGGCAACCTCATCAAGGTGACCTACCCGGACGGCAAGTATCGGCAATACACCTACACCAGCCTCACTATCGGCGGGGTGGTACAGCCGGCATTGCTGACGAGTCTCACTGACGAGAACGGTGTGGTCACCTCGACCTGGAGCTACGACGCGACCAATGGTCTCGCGGTGGGTAATCAACGCTCGGGTGGGATTGGTCAATACGGCCTTGCCTATACCCGCGACGGTACCGGCACCATTACCTATGTGACGGTGACCAATCCGCTCGGTGCACAGACCCAGTACACCATGAGTTCGACGCTGGGGGTGAACCGCCCGGTCTCCGAATCGAATCCGCTCGCACCGGGCAAGACCCGCACGCAGAGCTTCGACGCGCAAGGCAACCTGGCGAGCTACATCGACTTCAACGGTAACCTCACCACCTACAGCTACGACCTCACGAGGAACCTCGAGACCCAGCGGGTGGAAGCCTCCGGCACGCCACAAGCGAGAACCATCAGCACCCAGTGGCACGCCACCTACCGGCTGCCGACGAAGGTCGCCGAACCCAAGCGCATCACCACCTACGGCTACGACGCGTCGGGGAACCTCACCAGCGTGACCGTGCAGGCGACGTCTGATGCGAACGGCAGCCAGGGTTTTGCTGCGACGCTGGTCGGTAGCCCACGGACCTGGACTTACACCTACAACAGCTTTGGGCAGATGCTCAGTGCCGACGGCCCGCGTTCGGAAGTCAACGACCTCACCAGCTACAGCTACTACGCGGCCAATGACGCGGACCCGACCCGCCGCGGCAACCTGGCGTCGGTCACCGATGCGTTGAGTCACGTCACCAACTTCACCAGCTACGACGCCAACGGCCGGCTGCTGACGATGGTCGACGCCAATGGGGTTACCAACAGCTTCACCTACGACTTGCGCGGCCGGCTGCTCACCCGCACTACCGCGGGTGAAATGACCAGCTACCAATACGACGGGGTAGGGCAGGTCACCAAGGTGACGCTGCCGGATAGCAGCTACCTCTCGTATTCCTATGACGGCGCGCATCGTCTCACGGGCTACGCCGACAACCTTGGCAACAGCGTGGTGTACACCCTCGACGCGATGGGCA
>CBIHQA010000097.1:0-9794 GCA_966211475.1 uncultured Neisseriales bacterium | reverse complement strand
CCCTTGCCCGCCGGCATGGGCTGGTGGGTGCTGGCGGCGGGTATGATTGGCTTGCTGGTGCTGTGGTTCGGCCGGGGATGGCTGATGCGGCGTCTGCCGACGGTGGCGGCCGGTCTGGCTTGCCTCCGGCATCGCCCGGTGGCTTGGCTGCTGGTCAGCCTGGTCGCCTGGGCTGCACAGGGTGCGGGGCTGGCGCTGCTGGCGGCGCCCTTCGGGGCTGAGGCCGGTGTGTGGCAATCGGCCAACCTGTACGCGGCGGCCATGGTCGGTGGTGCGCTGTCGATGTTGCCGGCCGGGCTGGGCGGGACAGAGGCGCTGCTGGGTTTGGGTCTCTCGCATTTTGGATTGTCGTGGGCGGATGCAGCGGCGGTGACGCTGCTCGCCCGGGTGTTGACGCTCTGGCTCGCGGTCGGGCTGGGGCTGTTTTGTTTGGGAGCATGGCGTGTCTTCGCCCGTCGTTCGTGAGCCGGTGAACCCGGAACGTGTGTTTGGCTGGCTGTTGCTGGCGACCCTCGCCTTCAAGCTGTTGTTGGCGTGGAAGCTGCCGGTGACCGGCGATGAGGCCTTTTTCTACTGGTGGGGTGTCTATCCGGACTTCGGCTACTACGACCATCCGCCGATGGTGGGCTGGTTCATCTGGCTGAGCCGCGTGTTCGGCGAGAGCCCGTTCGCCATCCGTCTGCCGGCCACGCTGCTGTCGACGGTGATCGCGCTGGGCATTCACCGGATGGTGCGGCCGATCGCGCCGGAGAAGGCCGCCTGGGCGGCGATGCTCTATCTGCTGGCGCCGATTTCTTGGCTGAATGTGCTGATCACCACCGATACGCCGTTGATGCTGTGGAGCTTCCTGTCGGTGTGGGCGCTGGTGGCGGCCGAGCGGTCCAACCGGGCCTCGCTGTACGCCTTGTCCGGCCTGTTGCTGGGTGCGGCCTTCCTGTCCAAGTATTTCTCGGCGCTGCTGGGCGTCGCCTACCTGGTCTACTTCGTGGTGTTCCGCCGCGACCGGCTGGGCCGCTTCGCGCTGCTGGTGCTGTGCGCGCTGCCGGGGCCGGCCATCAACCTGTGGTTCAACTGGAGCCATGGTTGGCCGAACATCATGTTCAACGTCTACAATCGCAACGAGCAGGAAGTGGCCGAGCTGCGCAAGCCGCTGCTTTACCTGGCGCTGCTGGTCTACCTGATCACTCCGCCGCTGCTGTGGAGCGCCTGGCGCAATCGCAAGGCGCTGTGCGGCACGTTGGCGGCACATCGGTTGTTGGCTTGCGCGGTGGTGGTACCGTTGCTGCTGTTCGGCCTGCTGTCGATCAAGAAGGTGATCGGCCTGCACTGGGTGCTGTCCTTCTACCCGTTCGGCTTCGTGCTGCTGGCGCTGGCGGTGCCGCGCGAACGGCTTCCCCGCGTGGCAGTGGGGTTGGCGGTGTTTTCGCTGCTGCACCTGATCGCGGTGAGCGTGGCATCCATGAGCACCATGGAGACGTGGCGGACCAACCCGTCGCTGTCCAAGTTCTATTCGTCCATCGTGCTGGCGACCCATGGCGACGAGCTGTATCGCCAACTGACCCGGCCGGGCGTGGTGGTGATGGCGCATGCCTACACGCCGGCTTCGCTGATCGGTTTCGAGGCCAAGGCCTATGTACCGGTGTTCGGCGTGGGTAGTTTCCATGCGCGGCAGGACGATCTGGTGGTGGACTATCGCCGCTATGACGGCCAGACCGTGCGCGTGGTGCGGGCCGACCAGCCGAACCCGCTGGATTACGCGCCGTATTTCGATTCGATCCGCCTGTATACGGTGACGGTGGCCGGGCAGCGCTTCAACGTGGTCGAAGGTCATGGCTTCCACTTCGACCGCTATCGCGAAGGCGTGCTGATGGAGATTGCGCGCCGCTACTATCGCATCCCCAGTTGGTTGCCGATGTCCGGCTGCCCGTTCTGTGAGCGGGTCTGCGGCGGCGTGCGCTGCGAGCTGCCGGCGCAATGATGCGGCCGGCGGAAGGCCGCACCGTCGCGGCCTTCGACTTTGACGGCACGCTGACCACGGCGGACACGCTGCGGCCCTTCCTGCGGGAAGGCTTGGGGACAGTGGGTTTCGTGCGGGCTCTGGCCGGCGCCTCTCCAACGCTGGCCGCGTATGCACTGGGCCGTTGCGACAACCACGTGGCGAAGGAACGCCTGCTGACCTGCGCCCTGGGTGGTCGCGCGGTCGGTGAGGTGGCGGAATGGGGCAGCCGTTTTTTGGCGAACCGGCTGCCGAAGATGCTGCGGCCGGAGATGCTGGTGCGCCTGGAGGCCCATCGTCGGGCGGGCGATCTGCTGGTGCTGGTCAGCGCCTCGCCGGATTGCTACCTGCAGCCGTGGACGCAATCGCTAGGTTTCGACGCCCTGCTCTGTACTCAGCTCGAGACCGCGGACGGGCGTTACACCGGCCTTCTGGCCACGCGCAATTGCTGGGGTGAGGAAAAGCTGCGTCGGTTGGAAGCGTGGTGGGGGGAGGCACCGCCTGCCCGGTTGGTGGCCTACGGCGACAGCAGGGGGGATGCGGCGATGCTGGCCCGAGCCGATGAGGCATGGTGGCGCGGGCAGCGGGTCGAGGGGCGGTTTGTGGCCTAGGTGGGTTGAGTCGTTCGAGAGGCGCTTCCCAACGTCGCGACGCGGAAATATTGCTCTGTTGGGCTTCGCTGCGCTCAACCCAACCTACGGGAGCCGGTCGTTCCCGCATCACGCGGTGTCGGGCGCGTAGCTCGGACTCAATACCGGTCAAACATCCCTTGCAACACGCCGGCCTCGCGGCTCTGCGTCAGTCCCAGCATCAGCAATACCCGCGCCTGCACCGGGCTCAGGCCTTCCCCGGCCACGAAGCCATGGGTGCTGTCGGCTACTTCGCCGTCGCGGATCACGGTTCCGTTTGGCACCCGGCTGGCCCGCACCACGGCCTTGCCCTGGCTGGCCAGCCAGGTTAGCGCTTCCCGCCAGTCCGGCCGCAGGTTGCCGTTGCCCAGGCCAGCGAACACCAGGCCATCGGCGGATGCGCCGGCGGCAGCGATCAAGCTCGGGTCCAGGTCCGCGTAGGCGGTGAGCAGCGCCACCTTGGGCAGCGCATCCGGTACTGCGAAGCCGCCGCGGGCGCGGGCGGGCCGCTGGTAAAGGAACACGTCGCGTCCCTTTGCCAGCCCCAGCCGGCCGTAGCGGTCGGCGTCGAAGGCCGCCGGGATGCTGTCGCGCTTGGCCACGCCCCGCGCGCCGAGCAGCGTATCGCCGAAGGCGATCACCGTGCCCAGCCCACGGCATAGCGGATTCGCTGCCGCGCCGACGGCCTGGTACAGGTTCATCGGGCCGTCTGCCGATGTGGCGGTCGCTGGGCGCATCGATGCGGTCATCACCAGCGGTTTGTCCGATGCATAGGTCAGGTGCAGGAAGTAGGCGGTCTCTTCCAGCGTGTCGGTGCCGTGCAGCACCACGATGCCGTCCACGTCGTCCTGCGCCGCCAGTTCGTTCACCCGGCGAGCCAGCGTCAGCCAGTGGCTGGTGGTCAGGTGCGCGCTGTCGATGGCGTACAGTTGTTCGGCCGACAGTTGCGCGAGTCCGTCCAGCCCCGGCACGGCTGCGAGCAGCGTAGAGACGTCCAGTGCCCCGGCCTGGTAGCCGACCGTCTGGGTGGCGGAGCCTGCCGCGCCGGCGATGGTGCCGCCGGTGGCGACCAGGGCGATGCGGGGGAGGGGGGCGGTTTGGACCATGTCACACCAGGGGCTGGGGAGAGATGGCCGCATTGTCGCCCACCGCATGGGCGGATCGCCAGCGGTAAAACCCGGAGTGCGATCCGTAGCCTGCAGGGGCACCGCAAACGACTGTGTTGGAGCAAACGCGCCCGGGCGACGCCAGGGGCATCCCCGGGCGGAAAGAATCAGTCCTCGGCGTTCAGCCCGTCCTTGGGCGCCGACAAGGCGGTGACTGCATGCCGCAGCCACACCAGCATCAGCAGGCCCGGCACCGCCGACGCCATGGAGAACAGGAAGAAATTCGGCCAGCCGATCGATACCGACAGCACGCCCGACAGCGGCTGCACCCATACCCGCCCGATCGAGGCAAACGCCGACAGCATCGCGTACTGCGTGGCGGTGAAGCGCTGGTTGCAGAGTGCCATCAGAAAGGCGACGAAGGCGGCGGTGCCCATGCCGCTGCCGATGTTCTCGGCCGCCACGGCGAACAGCAGCAGGTAATCCACATGGGTGCTTTGCTTGAGCGAAACGATCACCCAGTTGAACGCGGGTAATTCGAAACCGCCCCAGTAACCCTTGCCCAGCACGGCGATCAGGTAGAAACCGAAGATCGTCACCAGTTGCAGCGCCCCGAACAGTAACAGGGAGCGATACAGGCGCAGCCAGACCATCAGCGCGCCACCGATCAGCGCCCCGAAGATGGTCATCCAGATGCCGATCACCTTGTTGACCACGCCGACCTCGGCCGGGCTGAAACCGGCGGACTTGATCAGGAACGGGGTGGTCAGTGCGTACGCGAAGGAGTCCCCCAGCTTGTACAACACGATGAACAGCAGGAAGGCCAGCGCGCCCTCCTGGCGGAAATAGCTCGCGAGCGACCGGTTGAGCGTCTCGAACTTGGCCCGCCGGGCCGCCCACCACGCAAGCGGCAGCGTGAACGCAACGCCGAGCAGCAGGGCCACCAAGTCGACCCATTTCTTCTTCGGATCGTCCTTCTTGGCGGGGGCCGCCGGCGCAGCCGGAGCCGCTGCCTTGGGGGCAGAGGCCTTGGCCGGTTTTGCGATGTCGGCCGGCTTCGGCAGGGCGGCGGACGCCGGCTGTTCGACCGTGGGCGGGAACAGCGGCGACAGCGCGGCTTCCGCGATCGGCCGTATCACATGCGTGGTTGCCTGATAGCCGATCACCACCGCGATCGCGACCGCGAAGAAGCCAATCAGGTCGTTCTTCGCCTCGGTCTTCGGTGCGACGGAGCGCGCGGAGACCGACGGAACCAGCAGCAGCGAGACCACCGCCGCGCCGACCATGATGGCCGCCATCACCAGGTAGACCTTGGGCCAGGACCAGCCCATGCCCTGCGGGTCCACCCAGACCAGCGTGACGCCGCCGGACAGGACCATCGCCAGACGATAGCCGAACACCGCGAGCGACGAACCGAGGCCGCGCTCCTCCTCATGCAGCACGTCGGTGCGATAGGCATCCACCACCACGTCCTGCGAGGCGGACAGGAACGCCACCAGCACCGCGATCAGCGCAAATGCCTCAGTGTTGGCCTGCGGCGGGTGCGACGCCATCACCACCAGTGCGCCGGCCAGCGCCAGCTGCGAGAGGACCAGCCAGCCGCGCCGCCGGCCGAGCAGCGGCGGTTCGAAGCGGTCCATCAGCGGCGCCCACAGGAACTTGAAGGTATACGGCAAGCCGACCAGGCCGAAGAAGCCGATGGTGGCGATGTCGATCCCGTCCACCGTCAGCCAGGCCTGCATCGCCGCGCCGCTCAATGCGAGCGGCAGGCCGGAAGCGAAGCCGAGCAGCAGCACGGCGGCGTAGCGGTGGAAGGCCCCGAAGCTGGATCGGCTCATGCAGTGATCTCCCTCAGCCCAGTGCGCCGTCGTAGTCGACGATCAGCGGTGCATGGTCGGAGAATTTCTGGTCCTTGTAGACGCTGGCCTGTTTGGCGCGTGCGCCGACGCCCGCCGTGGTCAGGTGGTAGTCGATCCGCCAGCCCACGTCCTTCGCATAGGCCTGGCCGCGGTTGGACCACCAGGTGTAGCCGGGTACTTCCGGGTAGAGGTTGCGCCATACGTCCACCCAGCCTTCCTTGGCGAACAGCTCGCCAATCCAGGCGCGCTCTTCGGGCAGGAAGCCGGAGTTCTTGAGGTTGCCCTTCCAGTTCTTCAGGTCGATCGGCTGGTGGGCGATGTTCCAGTCGCCGCACAGTACCCATTCGCGGCCGCTTTCGCGCATCTGTTGCAGCAGCGGCGCAAAGCGCTTCATGAAAGCGAACTTGATCTGCTGGCGTTCTTCGGAGCTGGAGCCCGACGGCAGGTAGAGCGACACCACCGACAGGTTGCCGAAGTCTGCTTGCACGTAGCGGCCTTCCGCGTCGATGTCTTCGATGCCGAGGCCGATCACCACCTTGTCCGGCTCGCGGCGGGTGTACAGGCCGACACCGCTGTAGCCTTTCTTCTCGGCATAGTGGAAGAAGCCGTGGTAGCCGGGCGGGGTCAGGAAGGCCGGGGTCATGTCGCCAGCCTGCGCCTTCAGCTCCTGAACGCACAGCACGTCGATGTCGTTGCCGGCAAACCACTCGAAAAAGCCTTTGTTGGCGGCGGAACGGATACCATTGAGGTTGGCGGAGACGATTCGCATGGGACGCTGCTCTCGGGCTCGGGAAATCGGGTTCAGGGGGTCGGGAGGTTCGCGGTCCGGCGGCGAAACTTCTATACTTCGCCGCACGCCGCCGTCCAAGCGGGACGGCGCTGGAAAAACGCAATGATGGTAAAGGCAATGAGTAATTTTCGCACCGAGTTTATCGAGTTCGCCGTGGATCGCGGCGTGCTCAAGTTTGGCGAGTTCGTGACCAAGGCGGGCCGCCTGTCGCCGTATTTCTTCAACGCCGGCCTGTTCAACGACGGCGCCAGCCTGGCTGTGCTCGGCCGCTTCTACGCCCGCGCCATCGTCGAATCCGGCATCGAGTTCGACATGCTGTTCGGCCCGGCTTACAAGGGCATTCCGCTGGCCGCCAGCATCGTCATCGCACTGGCCGAACAGGGCCGCAACGTGCCCTTCGCCTTCAACCGCAAGGAAGCCAAGGACCACGGCGAAGGCGGCACCCTGGTGGGGGCGCCGCTGACCGGCCGCGTGCTGATCGTTGACGATGTCATTTCCGCCGGTACCTCGGTGCGCGAATCCGTCAGCCTGATCCGTCAGGCCGGCGCGACCCCGGCTGGCGTTGGCATCGCGCTGGATCGCATGGAAAAGGGCACCGGCGAACTCTCCGCCGTGCAGGAAGTGGAGCGCGACCAGGGCTTGTCGGTAGTGGCCATTGCCCGGCTGACCGACCTGTTCGACTACTTGCAGAACCGGCCGGAATTGTCACAACATCTGCATAAGGTCGAAGCGTACCGGCAGCAATACGGCGTGGACGGGTGAGAAAAACCTGCCACAAAGGCAAGCTTCCGGAACATTTACCCTCTAAAACAAATACATACAGCCCTTTTGAAGAAAGGGCGAAAAACAGCGGACAAGTAGGGTTGGCTCGTCGAATTGACGGGCTTTGCCCGCGGTTCGACGGAAAAAGCAGTTTTCGAAAGACGCCTTTCCTTTCGAAAACATGAGTATCGCGACAGGGACGGAGCGGGCGATGGGACGACGGAGCAGAAACCTACTGGTCGGTGGCGGCGTGGTCCTGGGCCTGGTGTCCCAGGCCGGCCTCGCCGACATGTACCGCTGGGTGGATGAGCAAGGCCGCGTCCACTACAGCGATAGCCCGCCCGTCACCTCCAAGGGCGGCACCAGCCAGTTGTCCAAGCAAGGCATGGTGGTCCGCAAGATCGAAGGCGAGATGAGCGCCTCCGAGCGTGCCCAGCGCGACAAGGAAAAGGCGCAGCAGGACGCCGCCCAGCGTGCGCAGGAAGAGCAGAAGCTGCACGACAAGGCGCTGCTGTCCACCTTCAACAACACCGCCGAGATCGACCGCAAACGCGACCGCAGCATCGAGCAGGTGCAGGGCGAGATCAACAATCTGAAGACGCGGCTGAAGGCCACCGAAGCACGTCTGTCGGCCTACACCCAGCAAGCGGGTTCCTTCACCAAGGCCAACAAGCCGGTACCGGACGACCTGAAGAAGGACACCGCGGATACCGAGGCGGAAATGCTCGCCATCCGCAAGCAGGTGGAAGGCCGCGAGAAGCAGAAGGCGCTGATCATGCAACAGGCCGAGGCCGACAAGCAGCGCTTTCTGGAGTTGACCCAGGGTAAGAAGCCTGGGGGCTGATTGCTGGTCCTTGGGCGGGGGGCTCTTTGGTGGGGTCGGGGCGGATCGTGATGGTGCGGCGTGGAGGTCGGGGTTTGTTGGGCTTCGCTACGCTCAGCACCAACCTACGCATACAGCTGTGCCCGCCTCATCAGGAACAACGCACACACGCATGACAGAGCCACTTGTTTGCAAGCGCCGAGTCCCGCGACGGGATTTCCCCGCGTTCGGCAGCACACCCAGCCGTATTGGCACCGCGAAAGACGGGAGCCTACCGCACGCGTAGGTTGGTGCTGAGCGTAGCGAAGCCCAACAAACCCCGGTTTCCACGTCGCTCCGTCGGGATGCGCCGGTAGCGCCCTCGATTCACGTCACTCCCTCATCCCGCCGCCTGTTGCTGCAACCATTGCCTGAACACCCCTAGGCTCTCCGATTCCGCCTTCCGCTCCGGGAAGACCAGGTAGTAGTGCTTGTCCCCCATCATGGGGTTCGCCAGCGCGACCAGCGAGCCCTGTGCCAGTTCTTCCTCCACGAACAGCTTCGGCGTCAGCGCCACCCCCAGGCCCACCGTCGCGGCCTGGATCAGCATCGAGAACAGTTCGAAGCGTGGGCCGCGCATCGCCTGCGGGGCGTCCACGCCGTGGGCGTCGAACCAGGCACGCCAGCTTTCCGGACGGGTGGTCTGGTGCAGCAGCGGGTAGTCGGCCAGCGCGGCGGGATCGTGGTTGAAGTCGATGCCGGCAGGGCGTAGCGCGGGGCTGCAGACCGGCACGACTTCCTCCGGCATCAGCAGTTCGCTTTGGGCGCCGGGCCAGACCGGATCGCCGAAGTGAATGGCGGCATCGAAGCCGCTGTCTTCGAACAGGAAGGGCCGGGTGCGGGTGGTGAGGTTGAGCACCACGTCCGGATGCGCCTGCTGGAAGGCCGGCATGCGCGGGATCAGCCATTTGGTGGCGAAGGTCGGCAGCACGGCGAGTTCCACCACGCCGCCCTTGCCTTGGCGAGACATCAGGTCCAGCGTGTCCTGCTCCAGCGCGGCGAGGTGGCTGCGGATGCGCACCCAGTAGGCCTGCCCGGCGTCGGTCAACGTGACGCGACGCTTGGCGCGGTGGAACAGCCGCACACCGAGGAAATCCTCCAGCCCCTGGATCTGCCGGCAGATGGCGCTCTGCGTGTGGTGCAGCTCGTCGCCGGCGCGCGAAAAGCTCTGGTGGCGCGCGGCGGCGTCGAAGGCGACCAGCGCCAGGGTGGAGGGGATCATGCGGCGCATCGGGTTATTCCTCTCTCGCACAGACAAGGGGGATGGCGGTTCGGGCCGCCCGTGGGCGGGCGTCTGCCAACCACTAGTGCGCATATCGCACGGAAAGCATTTTGCGAGCAGGTGACCGTAACGGCAAGCCTGCGCGCGCCGCTGGCAGTGGCTTGGAAAAACGCGTGTGCAAGTTGGTGCGCATATCGCACAATTTCATGCGGATTCCGCGTTTGTGGGTCGCCCCTGCCGCGCGTAAGCTAACCGTCGTAAAGGATCCGTGGTGCAAGACCCGGACAGGCAGACAAGGAGACATGCGGTGATCGATGGATTGATGGCGGAACTGGGGGTATCGCTGGCCGGACTGGCGGGCGAGGGGCTGGTGGCGCGTTCGCCGCGCGACGGCGCCGTACTGGCGCGGCTGGCCGAGGACAGCGTGGTCCAGGTCGAAGCGAAGATCGCCGAGGCCCATCGCGCCTTCCTGGCCTGGCGCACGGTGCCGGCGCCGGTGCGCGGCGAGCTGGTGCGCCTGTTCGGCGAGGAGCTGCGCCAGCACACGGCCGCACTCGGCCGGCTGGTG
>CBIHQA010000096.1:0-9803 GCA_966211475.1 uncultured Neisseriales bacterium | reverse complement strand
TTCCACGTCGGGCGACATCACGCGCCAGCCGCGGGTCAGCGCATGGGCTTCCAGGCCACGCCCCCCTCGCACCGCCACCGGGTGTCCGACCTCTGCCAGCATCGGTGCATCGGAGAGGTCATCCCCATAGGCGTAGCATGCCGCTGCCGTCGCCCCGGTCTTGGCCAACCATTCCCGCACCGCTTGCGCCTTGCCTTCACCGATGGTCTGCGGCGGCAGCAGGTCGCCGGTATACCGGCCTTCCGCCGTCACCAGCTGGATAGCCAGCATGTGGTTTACCCCCAGCCGCTCGGCAACCGGGGTGAGCAAGGCCGGGAACGAGCCGGAAACGAAGACCGGTTGATGTCCCTGCTCCTGGTGCCAGCGCAGCTTGGCCACGACGGCCGGGTGAAACAGCTGCGGCGTGGTTTGCTCAACGTGCTGGAACCAGGCTTGCGCACAAGCCGCCACATCGGCGACCGATCGACCTGCAAAGTGCGCGTAGTAGCGCCGGTTCAGCAATTCCCAAGGCGCATCGGTCAGGATCAGCTTACGGATCTCGTCAACGTAGCGGCGCTGCGCGTCGGCATCGGGATGCGCGACGAACCAGTAATCCTGGAAGCTGATCATGCTTTTGATGGAGATCAGCGTGTCGTCGACGTCGAAAAATGCGTAGACGGGACTCGCCATCTCAGGCCACCTCAGGCAGTCGCACCCGCTCTTCGTGCAGGTCGCGGCGGCTGGCGCTGGCAAGCAGCAGATGCTGTTCCAGCGCGGCGCTGGCCAGCGTGGCTTCCATATTGCGCAGGCGCGGGCGGGTAAAGGCGGTGAGTTCGGCGTCGAACGATGCCACGTCCATGCCGCATTGCTCGACAGTTACCTGAACCGTAAAGCTCAGCTTGTTGCTCGAGCGCAGATCCTTTTCGCGGATCTGGTAGCGCAGGCGGGCATCCAGCGGGAAGCAGAAACGGTTGTAGCTGGTCGACATGCCTTTGAGGACAAATTCATGGGGGCGGCCTTCCTGCGGCAGGAAGAACGCTTCCGTCACCGCCAGCAGCGATTGACGGGCTGCTTCGAACAGCAGCGTGCCCGACAGGTGTTGGCCGGTCTGATGGTCGGCCATCTGCTCGCATTCCTCGTCGATCATCAGATCGAGTTCGAACAGGTCTTCGGCGACGCGGCGCGGTTCAGAAATGAGGGTGTTTTCCGGCTGCTGCTTGTGCGACAGGATATGGCTTGCACGCCGCGGCAGGTGGTACCAGTGGCTGAAGTCGAAATGCGCGCGATGCGGCGAGGTTTCCGCCAGCGTCAGCAGGGCATCGACGGCCTTGTCGCCAAGACCTTGGCCCGGGAGCATCACCATGCGACCGGGGGCAATACCCAATCCGGCTGGCAGGCTGAGCAGCCCCTTCAGATGGGATAAGGTAATTGCATCCTTGCCCGCGGTGAACTGAGAAAATTTGTCACCAACAACCAATACCAGCCGTTCCCTCATTTTTCTTCTTCCCATGAATTTTGGATTATATAAAGAGCCGCTACGCAATATATGCAATTGCAATATTATTGCGCCGCAATATCTGTCGCGGCCGCAGTGTATCGGGAACAAATGCGAGTCAGCAATGGGGTGTGCTGGTAAGTGGCTGTTTTTATGATGAATATTTGGAAATAACGCAACAACACTACAATTGTAATAAACCGATGTCCTTAAATTTGAATAAAATAAAAATGTAATATGATTCCATTGGATTATTTTAACGGCGTTTTCTGGCGCGGGAATTGAATTAGCGCTGAGAAAGTTGACCCATTGGTCCAATTACCGGTGAATCGGGGTTGAAAACAGAAAGGGCGACGGGCCAGTCGACCCGTCGCCCTCAACCGGGTCACCGGTGACGGCGACCCGGCAGAACGAGGTCAGGCCGTCTGGGACACACTGCTGGTCAGGCTGCTGCTGCCCGACTGGTACTGGCGCATCAGGGCGTCGATCAGAAAGGACACCCGATTGCTGGACGCGCTACTGGCGCCGGAGGTTGAAGAACTGTCCGAGCTGTCGTCCTGCTGGCCGTCCTGATGACGATGCTTGGCCATTTGCGTTTGCAGTTCCGACTGGCTGACGGAGCCATCGCCATCGGTGTCCGTCTCGGCAAACATCTTGTCGATCTGGCTACTGCTGGCGCTTGGGACTCCGCTGGTGGAGTCCGACGAGAACATCGTGCTGAACTCGCTCTTGCTGATGGTCCCGCTGCTGTCGGTATCCGCCTTGCTGAGGAAGTCGCTGGCGGCATCTTCCGAATTGCCGCCTGGCGGTGGGGGCGGAGGCATTCCACCGGGGCCTCCCATCCCGCCCATTCCCCCCATGCCGCCGGCCTGACTCTGCATGAGTGAGCTTTGCAGCTTGTCGAACAGATTGCTGATGGCGCTGGTGGTTTCGTCTTCGCTCAACGAGCCGCTGCTGTCCGAATCCAGCGACGAGAACAGACTGGAAACATCCGACGAGCTACTGCTGCTCGAACTACTGAACAGGGATGAGAACTCGGTTGCGTCGATACTGCCGTCACTGTTGCTGTCGGCCTTGGACAGCAGCTCCTTTGCGAGGTTAGACGCACTGGGCTGACTTCGACTGCTGACGCCGTACATCGACGATGAATACGCCGATGAGCAGCCTCCGCTGATGCCGTTCACCATGATGACTCCCTTGATGACTGGATTGCTGAAAGGTGGCGCGTACCGCTGCGCCACCCACTGGATTTGCCCGTCGGCGCCAAGTGCAAGCGAGGCGTCGGCGGACTTGTCCGTCTATGCAAAATATCGGCCAATTCGCTTATAACATGCTGTTTTTCAAGGTAAAATTACGTAAAGATAGGTTAAGGCCGGCGCTTTGATGGCACCATTTGCAGAGTTTTCCCAGGGATTGGCCGGCCGGGGCTCGGGCATGTCGGGGGCGATGCGGGCCGATACGCGCTTGGTGACCGGCGGCGCGGCAAGTTTTGCCGTCTTGCCCACCGCATTGCCGCCCAGCTGGAAACCGCACCATGACTGCAACGAGCACGATATTCGAGCCGCAATGACAAGCATTCTTCTGATCGACGACGACGTGGAACTGGCCGGCATGGTCGAGGAATACCTCGCTCAGGAGGGCTTCGATACCAAGGTTGTGCATGACGGCGAGGCCGGGGTAAGCGAAGCCTTGTCCGGCCGCCACGCCATGGCGGTGATCGATGTAATGATGCCGGGCATGAGCGGCGTGCAGGTGCTGGGCCGCATCCGCATGGAAAGCCGCATGCCGGTGCTGATGCTGACCGCGCGCGGTGACGATGTGGACCGCATCATCGGGCTGGAGATGGGCGCGGACGACTACGTGCCCAAACCCTGCACCCTGCGCGAACTGGTGGCCCGCATCCGCGCCATCCTGCGGCGCAGCACACCGGACGAAGCCAATGAAGATACGCCCGCCGTGGTCGCGGTCGGGCCGCTGACGCTATGGCCGGAAAAACGTACGGCGGAAAAAGACGGCCAGCCGCTCGAATTGACCAGCACCGAATTCAACCTGCTGGAAATGCTGGCCCGCCGTGCGGGCAGGGTGGTTACCAAGCGCGAGTTGTCGGAGCGTGCGCTGGGCCGTGCCCTGGCACGCTTCGACCGCAGCATCGACGTGCACATGAGCAGCATCCGCCAGAAGCTGGGGGCACGCCGCGACGGACAATCCTGGATCCAGACCGTGCGTGGCCAGGGCTACCAGTTGACCCGGGAATGAAGCGGCGGTCGGGCGCAGGGCGCCTGTTCTGGAAGTTTTTGTTTGCCTTCTGGCTGACGCTGCTGGCGGCTGGGTTGAGTGTCGGCGTGCTGGTGTGGCTGCACCAGCGGGCACAGTCGCACGACAACTTTGTCGAAGAAGGTGGCCGAGCCGCGTTCATGGTGAAGACCGGTGTCGGACTCTTCAACAGCGGCGGGCCGGCATCGTTGCTGGCCGCGATGAAGGGCTGGGAGCAGGAAGGCCCGGTGCTGCTTTACGTGGTGGATTCGCGCGGCACGGAGTTGCTGGGCCGCACGCCCGAACCTGCGGCAGTGACCGAGGCGGCGCAGCTGGCCAACACCGCCGACCCGAACCGTGCCGCGCGCTGGGTCGTGGCGCACAACGGCGATCGGTATCTGCTGTTCGTCCCTGCCGGCGTGTTCGGCCCATCGCCTGGGCCACCCAGGGACGGTATTGGTCCGGCAGGTCGCGGGCCAGGCCCCGGTGGGCCTGATGGCCCAGGTCCAGATGGTCCGCCAGGCCCCCCGGGGCCGCGTGGTCCACCGCCGCCGTGGCCGCTGATCGCAGCCGGGCTGATTGCCAGTCTGTTCTTCAGTGCGTTATTGGCCTGGTATGTGGCCCAGCCGATCCGCCACCTGCGCCGGGCGTTCGATGCCGCGGCGAAGGGCGAGCTGGACGTCCGCGTCAAACCATTGATGGGGCGCCGGCGCGACGAGATCGCCGATCTCGGCATGGATTTCGACCGCATGGCCGAGCGTCTGCAAGACCTGATTGGTGCACAACGCCGCCTGTTCCACGACGTTTCGCATGAATTGCGCTCGCCGCTCGCCCGCATTCAGGCTGCAGTCAGCCTGGCAAGGCAGCGACCAGAAAAATCCGCCGCTACCCTCGACCGGGTGGAGCGGGAAACCCTGCGGCTTGATCAGTTGGTCGGGGAGTTGTTGCTGTTGGCGCGGTTGGAATCTGGCGTGCCGGGCGAGCTGGAGGAAGAGATCGACCTCTACGGACTGATGGCCGGCATCGTCGAAGATGCGCAGGTCGAGGCCGAGGCGGCTGGCTGCCACGTCGCCATGAAAGGCTCGGCGCACGCACTGCTCACCGGACGGGCCGAACTGCTGGCTCGGGCGGTAGAAAACGTGGTGCGCAATGCGGTCAAGCATTCGGCCCGCGATGGGCATGTGCAGGTGGAACTGACGCTCGAACCTTCGCATGGCGAGGTGCTGCTGGTGGTGTCGGACGAAGGCCCTGGTGTACCGGAGCGTGATCTGCCGATGATTTTCGACCCCTTCTTCCGCGGGCAACATGCCCAACACCCGGACGGACACGGGCTGGGGCTCGCCATTGCACGGCGGGCGATAGAAGCCCACGGCGGCCGGATTACCGCACGGAACCGGCGCGGTGGTGGCCTACGGGTGGAGATTCATCTGCCGCTGCGATAACGCCAGCCCTGGACCGCCTTAGCGGGCTGCCCGCACCTCACGGCAAAAATCCAGCGCATCCGGGAAGAAGGCGAGGAAGTCCTCCTCGAAGCCCTGCATGTCGCGCAACAACTCTTCCCCGCCTCCCGCCAACGGATTGGGTTGCGACAACCGGTGTGCGGACATGCGGTTCAGCGCCAGCGCGATGATCGCCGGGTCCCGGTAGCTGCTCAGCCAGTCTTCCTCGCGCATCACCGGCAGGATGCCGGCCAAGCGCGGTGGCAGGATCTGCTGATGCTCGTCCAGCAGCGCATAGGTCTCTGCGGCGAAATCGGGCAGTGTTTGATCGCTGAAGCGGGACCAGTGAACCGCCAGAAAATGGTCGTAGAACAGGTCAACCATAATGCCGGCGTAGCGGCGGCGGGCGTCGCTCACCCTGGAACGGCTGCGGTTGAAGGCAGGATGGGTTTCCGCGTAGCTGTCGATACGGCGATGTAGCCCAACCCCCGCAGCCAGATCGGGTGGCAAGACGCCGGGCAACGGCCCCTTCACGAAATCGCCCAGCAGCCCGCCAACTCGGTCGGCATCGGCAGGCCCTGCCAGCAAGGCGTGGGCGAGGTAGTTCATGGCGGCTTACAGCGCCTGCGTGCGGGTTTCCAGCCAGTCGCGGGCATCGCTGCGGACCCGCGGCATCAGCCGGTCGCGCACCTCTGTGTGGTAGTCGTTCAGCCAGGCGATTTCATCCGCGCGCAGCAGGTCGGCTTCGATGCAACGGGTGTCGATCGGGCACAGCGTCAGCGTCTCGAAGCCAAGGAACTCCCCGAATTCGGTGGTTTCCACCGGCACGCTCATCACCAGGTTTTCGATGCGCACCCCCCATTGGCCCGGCCGATAGATGCCCGGCTCGATGGAGGTGATCATGCCCGGCTCCATGGCGGTCTGTGGCTCCGGCATTGCTTAGGGCGAGATCGACTGCGGACCTTCATGCACGTTCAGGAAGTAGCCTACGCCGTGACCGGTACCGTGGCCGTAGTCGATGCCGGCGGACCAGATCGGAGCCCGGGCGATGGCGTCCAGCATCGGCGAACGGGTGCCACGTGGGAAGCGGGCACGGGTCAGCGCGATCATGCCGCGCAGCACCAGGGTACAGTCGCGCCGCTGCTCGGGCGTCGGCTGGCCGATGGCCGCCACACGGGTGATGTCGGTGGTGCCATTCAGATACTGGCCGCCGGAGTCGATCAGCAGCAGACCGTTGCCGCGAATCTCGGCATGCGATTCCTGCGTGGCGTGATAGTGCGGCATCGCGCCGTTGGCATTGAAGCCGGCAATGGTGCCGAAGCTCGGACAGACAAAGCCGGGCTGCCGGGCGCGGGCGGTGGTGATCGCCTCGTCGATGGTCAGCTCGGTGATCGGCTCGTTGCCCAGCATGCGTTCGAACCAGGCGAAAAACTCGCATAGTGCGGCGCCGTCCTGCTCCATCGCCTCGCGGATGTGCAGGGCCTCGGCGCTGCTCTTGCGGGATTTGAGCAGGGTGGAAGGATTGATCGCCTCGATCACCCGCACGCCGTCGGGTACCGACTGACGCAGACCCAAGGTGATCCGTCGCGGATCGATCAGCAGCGAACTACCGCGCGGCAGGCCGGCCAGCGTACCGGCGGCATGGCTGTACGGTGCCACTTTTATGCCATCTGCCGCCAGGGTAGCGAGCAGCGGGTCAGACATCTTTCCCTCGGCGACGAACAGGGTGACTTCTTCCCGGCCGATCAGCGTATGGGCGACGAACACCGGGTTGTAGTTCACGTCCGAACCGCGCAGGTTCAGGATCCAGGCAATGTCATCCAGAGTGGAGACAAAATGCCAGTCGGCCCCGTACTCCTGCATGGTCTGCCGGAGCTGCCCCAGCTTTTCGGTACGGGAGCAGGCGGCGTAGGGGACGGTGTGCTCGAAGATCGGCGGGGTCGGCAGCGACGGCCGCTCCAGCCAGATCTCGTCGAGCAGGTCGCAATCGGTGCGCAATTGCACGTTACGGGAAGACAAGGCGGATTCCAGCGCCCGTGCACCTGCTAGACCGAGCACGGCGCCATCGACCCCCACTGTCTGGCCGGCAGGGACGTGCTCCGCCAGCCACTCGATGTGCTGCATGCTGTTCGCAGCCGGAATCTTCATCATCTGGATGCCGGTGTCGGCCAGCTCGGTTTCCGCTTGCACCCAATAGCGGCTATCCACCCACAGGCCGGCAAAATTCTGGGTCACCACCAACGTACCGACAGAGCCAGTGAAGCCCGACAGCCATTTGCGGCCTTGCCACCGTTTGGGCAGGTATTCGGACAAATGCGGGTCGGCAGAGGGCACCAAGTATGCGGCCACGCCGTGCCGTTGCATGGCGCTGCGCAGTTGATCGATACGATGCGGAATGGGGGAGGTCGTGTTCATCGGGCCACTGTTCTGTTCAGCGCGACGATCAGGGGTGTCGTCGCATGATCCGTAAAAATACGTATGAACGGCCGCGTCGTCCAGTCGAGTGCATCCGGACGGCACGGTCAACCGGCGCGTGAGGCTAGAGCCTATGTTACGCGCCAAGCTGAAAAATTGGACATCAAGTGTAGATGGGGTTCCCGATCGGACAGGAAATTGAAGCGCGGATAGCGAGAACGCCGGGCGGCAAAGGGTCAGTGCCCAGTCGTCAGATCGATAGTGATTGAGCTACACAGTTACAGGAGTTGGTACCAGCTTGGGGGCCAACGAACGCAAGCGCAAGGCGATCCCGACACAGATCAGCAGCGCCGCGCCCAACAGGGCGGCAACACCGGTCCAGCCATCCGCCTGCCATAACAGGCCGGAAGCCGATCCCAATACGCTGGCACCCAGGTAGTAGCAACCCAGGTACAGTGCGGAGGCCAGCCCCTTCGCCGTCATCGCCCGGCGGCCAACCCAGCTGCTGGCGACCGAGTGGCTGCCAAAGAAGCCGAAGGTGAACACCGCGATGCCAATGATCACCCACAGCAGGTGATCGGCCAGCGTCAGCGCCAGCCCAGCGGCCATCAGGCCGGCGGTAATCCATAGCACGTTGCGGCGCCCCAGTTGGTCCGCCAGGCGGCCCACCCAGGCAGAGGCGAACATCCCCACCAGGTAGAGTCCGAACACCGCCCCGACCAGGCTGGGGCGGAGCGAGAACGGCGGCTCCGCCAAACGGTATCCCAGATAGTTGTACAGACTCACGCAACAGCCCATCAGCAGGAAGCTGATGCAGAACAACCAGGGCAAGCCGCTATCGGAAAAATGCGCGCGGGTGCCGGCCCACAGCTCACCCAGCGCCAGCGGGCTTGGCTTGAAGCGGCGGGACGCCGGCAAGCTGCGGCGGAATTCCCACGCCGCCCAGATGCCAAACAGCCCGATCACGCCCGCAGTCACCCGCCAGGACGTCCACTCCGTCAGCACCGATGCCACCAGCCGACCCGACATGCCTCCCAGCGCATTGCCAGCAATATAGAGGCCCATCGAACGGCCCAGCGCTGCCGCGTCGACTTCCTCGCTGAGATAGGCCATCGCCACCGCCGGCAGGCCTGCCATTGCTACGCCTTGCAGCGCCCGCAGAACCAGCAGCTGTCCGTAGCTGCCGGCAAATGCCGCTGCGATGGTGAACAGGGCGGCCAGCGCCAGTGCCGTGGTCATCAGTGGCTTGCGGCCATAGCGGTCGGCAACGATGCTGGCGGGAATCAGCGCCAACGCCAGTGCGCCAGTAGCAACCGACATCGCACCGCTCGCTTCCGCCGGGCTGATATGGAAGGACGCCGAGAACACCGGCATCAGCGGCTGCATGTAATACAGCAGCCCAAAGGTCGCGAACCCGCCGATGAACATCGCTTTGCTGGTCCGCCGAAAGGCAGGCGTGTCGGCCTGGATGCCAGCAGGCTCCGGGTCAGCAGGATGGAGCAGGGTCAGATCGGTGGAGGCAGGCATGGCGCAAACGTCTGGGGCGACAGGATGAAAGCCATGCTAGGCGTGCCGAATTATCCAGTCCAATATATATTTCTGTGTGTATTGATATGTAGAAAGTATGAATGGAACTGCGACATCTGCGCTATTTCGTGGCCGTGGCGGAGGAGCTGCATTTTTCCCGTGCTGCCGAGCGGCTGCACATCGGCCAACCCCCGCTCAGCCAGCAGATTCAGGCACTGGAATCGGAGCTCGGTGTGCTGTTGTTCGAGCGCTCCAAACGGCGGGTCGCGCTCACCGAGGCCGGCAAGCGCTTCCTGACCAGTGCGCGACAGATTCTGGCCGAAACCGAATATGCGGCCGAGCAAGCCCGGCGTGCGGCCCGCGGCGAGGTCGGTGAACTACGCATCGGCTTCACCTCCTCGCTGCCGTTCACCAGCGTGCTGCCGGGGGTGATTCATGACTATCGCCAGCACTATCCGCAGGTCACGCTGACCCTGCGCGAGATGTTCACCACCGACCAGTTCGGCGCGCTGCTCGCCGGACGGCTGGACATCGGCTTCGTACGCTATGACGGGCTGGAGACCCCGGACGGCGGGCGCATCAGCGTCGGCGGGGAGGTGGAGGTCGACTTCGGGCGGCCGGTGAGCCGTCGGGAGATCGGCGTACTGCGTGACCGGAGCGCGATGGTGTTCCAGCAGTACAACCTCTTCCCCCAC
>CBIHQA010000095.1:0-9961 GCA_966211475.1 uncultured Neisseriales bacterium | reverse complement strand
CGAAACAACGGGTTGCGCAGCCCGTTGAGGTTGCGACACGACTTGATACCAGGAGTCCATCATGTCGCGATTCGACACCCGTTTTCTGCAACCATCGGACGTGCCGGCGCTGCTGGCGCTGGAGGCCGCCAAGTGGGAGCCAGACCAGGCCGCCACAGCGGAATCGCTGTATCAGCGAATTCAGCACCACCCGGAGCTTTCCATCGGCGCCTTCTGCCGCGACACCGGTGAGGTGCTGGCCTCGCTGTTCATGCGCCCGATTCCGCCAGAGCTGTTCACCGCGCCTACCAAATGGGCCCATGCGGCCGACGTGCGGAACGCATACGACGGGTCGGCCTATGGCCGGTCGCTATTCGGCATCAGCCTGAGCAGCCGGGACGCCGATGCGGTCAAGGCGATCTTCGTGTTCTTCTATCCCCGCGCGCTGCAAGCCGGCTGGCGGGACATCTACCTGGGCTCACCGATCCCCGGCTTCCGCAAAGCGCGGGAGCGGAATCCGGCGCTGTCGATCTGGCAATACGTGCACGCCAGGCGGCAGGCGGAATCGGGCGAGCCGGCCGACCCGCAGCTGCGCTACTACTACCGCAAGGGGTTCCGGCAGATCGTATCGATCCAGAAGGACTATTTCCCCCACGCGGAGTCCCTGGACTACGGGGTGATCCTGCGGGGGAGGATTCCGCTGTCGCGCCCGACCCGCCTGTGGCAGGCCGCGCCGCTGCCGATGCTGGAACGCCTGTCGTCGATCGGGCTGAAGCTGGCATTCCGCTAACCAGGCCGCTCAGGAAACCGGTGCCTCGGATGCCGGCAAGGGTTGTTCGAGCACCACGTGGAAACGATCCACGATCGCCTTCAGCTCCTTGCGCCGCAGCGTGTCCGGCGGGATGACGAGCTGCAGGATCCGCAGGGCTTCGCGACGGTCGGCCTTGGTCTTGAGGAGCTGCGGCAGGGTTTGCAGCGCCCGGTCCGGCTCGTAGGCGATCAGCGTGCTCTGCGTGGCGAGGATCTGCTTGATCGAGGACGCATCGGCCTCGGCAAACGCGGGATGACCGGTCAGGCGTTCCTGCACGTAGGTCACCGTATCGCGCCGGACCGAGCCGCCGGTGCGCATCATCAACAGCAGCATGCGGATCACCGCCTCGCGCAGGCCCCCCTCGGTCATGGTACCCAGGGCAGCGGCGGAGGGTTCGTCGCGCCGCCGCAGCAGATCCGGCCGGTTACCCAGCCGCTCGCCGACGCCAAAGGCATCCAGCGTGCCGTACACGGTGTGGAACAGCCCTTCGAGCCAGGCATCGCGGAGATCCCGGGCGGTGTCGAAGGCGGCGACGATGGCATCGGAACAGACCGACTGCCATGCCAGCCAGGGATTGTCGGCATCGGCGGGACAGCGGCGCATCGCCACGGCGCCGGCAGCGGATGGCAACCCGGCCAGGGCGGGATTGAGGTCGCTCCACAGATAACGCTGCGCACGCATCGGATGCAGGCGGCGCATCCAGTGGGCGCTGGCTTCGCCGGAGAAGGTCTGCACCACCGGCGACACCAGTAGTTCGTAGAGCCTGCCATTCAGCTCCGACAACACGGCCACTACCTGGAAATAGCGCTCGTCCTCGCGATTGTCGTCATGGGCAAGGATGTCGTCGATCTCCCGCTCCTCGAAACGCACGTGGTACTGCTGCAGGCCGCGGTCATCCACCGGCGCATCTTCGATGACCAGTTCGTACAGGCCGGGTGGCAGCGCTTCGATATTGCCGAGCGTGCTGGCGATCTGGCTGAATTCGCGCCGCACCACCGAACCCGACACGAAGATGCCGAGGTGGCCGACGTCTTCGTGGATGATGTAGACGATGGTCTGGCCGTGGGCCTTGATCTCGCGGCTCGACAGGTAGGTGTCTGCGATCCAGTTGAGCGCCTGCTGAGGCGGCGTGATGTCGTCGCCGTGCGAGCAGAACACCACGATGGGCGAGCGGACCCGCCGCAGGTCGAGCATGGTGCTGCGGCCGACCGGGATGCCACCGGTGGCGAGCTTGTTGCCGACGAACAGGTCGTCGACGATGCCACGCATCTCCGCCCGGTTCATCAGCACGAAGCCCCCCCACCACTTCTCGAAATCGAGGAAGCGCCGCACCTCGGTGTCGATGTGGGCATACAGGTGGTAATACTTGCCCCATAGGGTGTTGCCGGGGTTGAGCGCCTCGAAGTTCTGCACCAGCCAGGCGCCATCGAACAGACCGTTGCCGAGGTCGCTGGCCAGGTAAGCAGGCCAGCCGCCGCCCGCCAGGCCGCCGAAATAGCGCATCGGATGCTTGCCGTGCTTGCCGGACCAGTAGGACAAAGGGGCGCCGTTGAGCACGATCGGGCCGGTGATTTCCGGATCGGTCGCGGCCAAACCCATCACCGCCCAGCCGCCCTGGCAGTTGCCGATCACGCAGGGCTTGGGGCTGTCCGGATGGCGGTGCGCCACTTCGCGGACAAAACTCGATTCGGCGGCCGCGATGGCGCGCAGCGTCTGGCCGGGTTCCGGCACCGGGTAGAAGACCACGAAGTAGACCGGGTTGCCCTCCCGCAGCGCCACGCCCACTTGCGACTCCGGCTTGAAGCCGCCGATGCCGGCGCCGTGACCCGCCCGCGGGTCAACGATCAGGTAGGGCCGTTTTCGCGGGTCCACCTCCACGCCCTGCGGCGGCAGGATGCGCACCAGGCAGTAGTTCACCGGCGAAGGCAGCGTGCGGCCATCGATCACCACTTCGTAGTCGAAAGCCAGCAGCGGAGGCTGACCGCGTGCCTCGTATTCCAGGAACTGGTTGCCGCGCCGTCGCAACACGTCCAGGAACAGGATGCTCCGCTGCACCGTATCGACGGCGTAGTCGAAGGTATCGGTCGGCAACAGAGGACGACGAAGCAGGCGCTGCAAGTGGTCGGGGGACAGCAGGCCGCGCCAGCGATTCGACAACCGCTCGAACAGCGCAGTCGCATGGCGGAGATGCAAGTCACCGATCTTCGCCAGTTGGCCGGCCAGTGCATCCAGTCGCTGCCCGGGCGGAACCGGACCGGGTTGGTTGATGGGCGGCGCGGCATACCAGTTGAACAAGGCATCCAGCGCCATGGCGCGACCGGGGTCAGGCGTGTCCGGTGAGTCAGAAGAAGGAATCGGCGGAGCGTCGTTGGTACCCATGGCGGAATGCATCCCTTTACGGAAGGGGTTGGTGACGGTCGGCAAAACGGCAGACGCCGGAAAAATTTGCGGGGTCGGCATGTAAGAACTGCCGCGCCGGCGCACTTTGCGATACGGACCGGGCCGCCCTCTGCCTTGCCGTGCCGGGTCTGGCCGACACGGCACGCAGCGGATGGCCGCAAGGTCCGTGCCCGCTGGACGCACCTGGATCGCCGCGCTCCGCATGAAACTTGCTGGAAGAGGCCGTCCCTCCTATCTGGCGACTACCATGCCTGCCCCGCGTGTCACCTCCCGCTCTACTCTGCCCCGCCGCTGGCGCAAGACGGTGGAGACCCGCTTTGGCATCACTGCGCTGCGTCGCGGCCAGCAGGAGACAGTGGAGAGCGTGTTGGCCGGCTGCGACACGCTAGCGATCATGCGAACCGGCGCTGGCAAGTCGCTGTGTTACCAGCTACCAGCCTTGCTGTTGCCCGGCGTGACGGTGGTGGTGTCGCCGCTGATCTCGCTGATGAAGGACCAGGCCCGCAAGCTCGATGGGGCCGGGGTCGCCTCCGCGCAGTTCAACAGCACCTTCAGCACGGCGGAAAAGGAAGCCGCGCTGGTCCGGGCACTGGAAGAGCAATACCGCATCGTGTTTGCCACGCCGGAGCAACTGGTGGATGGCGAGCTGCTATCCAGCCTGAACGGCAACCGGGTCAGCCTGTTCGTGGTGGACGAGGCACATTGCGTGTCGCAATGGGGACATGACTTCCGCCCCGCCTACCTGGAACTGGGCCGGGTACGGCGGGCGCTTGGCAATCCGCCGCTGCTGGCGCTGACGGCCACCGCCACCCCGGAGGTGATCGAGGACATCGGCGCGTTGCTGGGCGCGCCACGGCTCAACATCGTGCACACCGGGCTGTACCGGCCCAATCTGCACTATGCGGTGGAATGCGCCTATGGCGAAGACGATAAGGGCCGGCTGCTGATGGACCGGCTGCGCGACGTCTCCGGCTCGGCCATCGTGTACACGTCCACGGTGAAGGCAGCCGAGCAGGTGTATCGCCTGCTGCTGGAACGCGGCTACCTGCCCGGCCGCTACCACGGCAAATTGCGGGCGACGGAACGCTCGCGCAACCAGGAGGCCTTCGTCCGCGGCGAAAACCGGCTGATGGTGGCGACCAGCGCCTTTGGCATGGGCGTGGACAAACCGGACGTGCGGCTGGTGGTGCACTACCAGCTGCCCGGCAGCCTGGATGCCTACTACCAGGAATCCGGCCGGGCCGGGCGGGATGGCCGGGCTGCCGACTGCCTGCTGCTGTACGACCCGGCCGACCGGCGGGTGCAGCAGTTCTTCGCGCTGCGGCGCTACCCGTCGCCCCGCCATCTGATGAAAGCCTGGCGCGCTCTGGAGGCCTGCGGCGGCGAGAAACAATCGGTGACGCTGGCCACGCTGCAGGAAGAAGCCGGCATTCCCCGCACCAAGCTGCGGCTGGCGCTCCGGCTGCTGCGGGAAGAAGGCGTGGTGAAGCAGACGCGCGGACACCTCTACCGCCTGCATGACAGCACGCCGACACCGGACCGGATCGAAGCTTTGGCGGAGCGATACCGCGAGCGGGCGGCAATGGACAAGCAAAAGCTCGACCGCATGGTGCACTACGCCGAAAGCGGCCAATGCCGCTGGCGCCTGTTGCTGGATTACTTTGGCGACGACGAAGCCGGCATCGCGCATTGCGGGGTGTGCGACAGCTGCGTGAACCTGCGCAAGGCCCAGGCCCGCCAGGCGGAGGAAGCGCCCCCACCTGAGCCGACTCCGACCACTGAGCCGCCGCGCATCGAGGAAGGCGACCTGGTCCGCGTGCGCCGTTACGGCCGCGGCCGGGTGGTATCGGCCACCGACGACGAACTGGACGTGGAACTGTCCGACGGCAGCGTGCGGGCCTTCCTGCGGGATTACGTCCGCCGCGACAAGCCGGCAGCGACCAAACCGGCCCTGTAACTCTTACCGGGATAGCCGGTCGTTTCTACTGGACAGCAGCAGTCCAAGCAGCGCGACACCATGCCCTAAGCGGCCTCGCAGCGCGGAACGCTATTTGCTACCGGCCCCCTTGTCATGTATCCCGCCCGGTGTTCGAGGGGCGGTCCACGCAAGGGAACCCACCATGTTCGACAACCTCACCTCGGTCGCCCTCACCCTGCTTCACGACGAGAAGCTGGATGGCGGTGCCGCCGCCAACGTCTACCGCCTGAACCCTGCCGATGGCATCTGGCAGGCCATCGAAGAAAACCACCGCTGCAACACCCTGCTGTGGGAAGAAGAAGACCGCGCACGCCGCACCGACGTGCCGGCCCGCGAAATCGCCCGCAGCAAGCGGCTGATCGACGGGTACAACCAGAAGCGTAACGACGCGGTGGAACGCATCGACGAACACCTGCTGCACGCCCTGCGCGACGTCGAGCCGGTGGAAGGCGCCCGGCTGAACAGCGAAACCGCCGGCGCGATGATCGACCGCCTGTCCATCCTCAGCCTGAAGATCCACCACATGCGGGTGCAAACCCAGCGCAGCGATGCGGACGAGGCCCATCTTGCCGCCTGCACCGAGAAGCTGCACCGGCTGGTGAAGCAGCGGGTGGATCTGAGCTACTGCTTCGACCAGTTCCTGCGGGAAGCGCGGGCCGGCAAGGCGTATTTCAAGATGTACCGGCAGTTCAAGATGTACAACGACCCCACCCTCAACCCCTATCTCTACGCGACCTCGACGCGTAGCGGCGTGCAGGCCGAGCGATGACCACATCAGCCAGCGCTCGCGCGCCGGTCGATGTACTGATCCCCACCTACAATCGCCCGGCCGCATTGGCGGTCACCCTCAGCACCCTGGGCTGGCAGACGGTCGGGGCGTTGCGCATCGTCGTGTCGGACCAGAGTGACACGCCGGTGCGGCGAACCTCGCCGGAACTCGCGGCGGCGATCCGCTACCTGGAGGCGCACGAGCATCGGGTGCAGATGCTCCATCATCTGCCGCGCCGCGGACTGGCGGAGCAACGCGCCTTTCTGCTCGCCCAAGCCTATTCGCCCTATGCGCTGTTCCTGGACGACGACATCCTGCTGGAACCGAACCAGATCGAACGGCTGCTGAAGGCGATCCGTCAGCAGGGCTGCGGCTTCGTGGGCGCGGCGCCGATCGGGCTGTCCTACGCGGACGATGTGCGTCCCCACGAACAGGCTATCGAGTTCTGGGACGGGCCGGTGCAACCGGAACGGATCGAACCCGGCGGCCCGGCCTGGGCTCGTCACCGCCTGCATAACGCCGCCAACCTGTGGCATGTCCAACGGGCGCTACGGCTGACGCCGGCCAGGCAACGCCTCTACAAGGTCGCCTGGGTGGGTGGCTGCGTGCTGTTCGACTGCGCCAAGCTGCGGGCCAGCGACGGGTTCGACTTCTGGACCGAGCTGCCCTGCGAGCATTGCGGCGAAGATGTGCTGGCCCAGTTGCGGGTGATGCATCGCTGGGGTGGCTGCGCGGTGATTCCGTCTGGCGCCTATCACCAGGAGCTGCCGACCACCGTACCGAACCGGGACGTGGATGCGCCGCACGTCCTGTCCGTTGCCTGAGCAGACATGGATACCGGCTTGGTGGCGGAGGTGCGCCGCATCGCGGTATTCCGCCCCAATGCGGTCGGCGACTTCCTGTTCGCCCTGCCGGCGCTGACTGCGCTGCGCGAGGCTTATCCAGCGGCGGAGATCGTCTACCTCGGCAAAGCCTGGCATGCCGACTTCCTGCGAGGCCGCCCCGGCCCGGTGGACCGGGTGGAGGTGGCCCCGCCCTTGCCGGGCATTGGCCTGCCGACGGACGCCGTAGAGGACGCAGTGGCGTCGGCCTTCTTCGAACGCCTGCGTGAGGAAGGCATCGACATCGCCTTGCAGCTGTACGGCGGCGGACGCTATTCCAACCCGGCGGTACAGCGGCTGGGCGCCCGGTTGACCGTCGGCCTGCGAGCAGCGGATGCCCCGCGGCTAGACCGCACCCTGCCCTACCATCCCTTACAGAACGAGCGCCTGCGGCTGCTGGAGGCCGTCGGCCTGGTTGGTGCCGCCACGGCGGAACTGGCGCCACGGCTGATGGTGACGGAAGCGGACCATGCGCTCCTGCGCAGTAGCGGTGCCCGCCCCAACCGCCCCTACGCCGTACTGCAGCCTGGTGCCACCGATCCTCGTCGGCGCTGGCCGCCGGCCCATTTCGCGCGGATCGGCGACATGCTGGCTACCCGTGGATTGGCCGTGGTGGTCAACGGCACCGCAGCGGAACAGCGCGTGGTGAACGAAGTGCGCAGCCATTGCGATGCGCCCCTGCTGGCGGTGCCGACGGAGCTTCCGCTCGGCGCGCTGGCCGCCTTGCTGGCGGATGCCCAGTTGCTGGTGTCCAACGACACCGGCCCGCTGCATCTGGCGGCAGCGGTCGGTACACCGACGGTGGGCATCTACTGGCTGCTGAACCTGCTGGTATCGGCGCCACTGCGCCAGGCCAACCACTTGCATGCGGTGGCCCTGCGCACCCGCTGCCCGGTCTGCGGCGAGGAGAACCTGGTGAGCCGCTGCCCGCACGACGTGTCCTTCGTCGACGAGATCAGCCCAGCGGAAGTGTCAGCCATGGCGCAACGTCTGCTGGCGCGCCCAGCGACGGCGACTGTGGCTCCATGAGCTGGATGCAGCGCGTCAGTACCGCCTTGCCGGCCTGCTTGCGCGGATCGTGCACCACCCGGTGCAAACTGCTGTCCAGCGGTGCCCAGCGATCCGCATTCGTGGAAATGAAGATCACCACGCTCGGCACCCGCAAGGCAGCCGCCAGATGCGACGCCCCAGTATCGTTGCAGACCAGCAGAGCGGCGCCCGCGATCAACGCAGCCAGCGCCCCCACCGAATAGCCGCCGGCGGCGTTCACCACCGGTGTTTGCATCCGCTCCGCCACGGCCTCGGTGAGATCCCGTTCGGCATCCGAACCGGTCAGTACGGAAGTCACGCCATAGCGTTGATGCAGCGCGTCGCCCACTTCCGCGAACCGTTCCGGCGGCCAGCGCTTGTCGGCGCTGCGGGCACCGGGATGCAGGCAGACATAGCGCTGCCGGCGAGCCTCCGCCAGCCCGGGCAGCTGGGCTTCGAACTGCGCCAGCTCCATCTGGTCCGCCTCGCCGATCGGGAACGTCAGTTGCTCGGTTTGCGATGGTGCGCCAAGCGCATCGGCCAGTGCCAGCAGCCGCCGGACCTCCGGCCCCCAGTCCGGATAGGGCAAGCCCATGTCGACCTCCCCCTCCCCGCCGACCGGCACGAAACCCGCCAACCAGCGCGCACCGAAGCCCGCAGCGATCGCGTTGCTGAGGTGACCATCTCCATGCAACTGGATCACCAGGTCGAAGCCCTGGGCACGTGCCTCGGCAGAGAAGCGCAATGCGGCGGCCGGGTCGGGTGCCGGCTGTTCCGGCAACAAGGTATGGCCGGGAAACGCCAGGAAGCCGTCCAGGTAATCCGAAAACCGCCGGGCAAACGCCGCCGCCCAGGGCAGGCCGATCAGGCTGATGTGGGCAGCCGGCAACGCATGGCGAATCGCCCGTAACGCCGGAACGGCGCACAGCATGTCGCCCAGTTGCAGCGCGCGGAACACGGCAACGCGGCGCGGTGCGATTTCCGCCAGCCAGCCGCCCACCGGGCCCGAAGCATGCATGGAATGTGCAGATTGGGTCATGAGAACACTCTCGGCAAAGGAATCCGTCGCCGGCGGCAGGACGGCCCGCACCGGACTATCCGGCGTCCCAGCAGGAGTCGTGCCTTGCCGTCCGACCACCTTTTCGCCATGAAAACGCCCGGTTTCCACGAGACAAACCGGTAAGAACTGCTTTGCGGTTTGTAAGTTGTGCCGGCCAGACAGGAGAAACGACGTGGACCATGTCGAAGCCGCCAAGCGCGAAGAAAGCCGCGTGATGCCGCAGCTGCTGCGCGCGGCATGGCGCTACCGCAGTCGGGTGATCGCCGCCACTGTGCTGCTGTTGCTGGCCAAGCTGGCCACGGTGGCGGTGCCGCTGGAGCTGAAGCGCATCGTCGACGCGCTATCGCGGCCGGAAGAGGTCATCACCCTGCCGGTGTTCCTGCTGGTGGCCTATGCGCTGTTGCGCTTTTCCAGCACGCTGTTCAACGAGCTGCGCGATCTGGTGTTCAACCGCGTCACCCAGCGCACGGTGGCGGACTACGTGACCACCGCCTTCAATCACTTGCACGCGCTGGGGGCGCGATTCCACGCCCGACGCCGTACCGGCAAGCTGCTGCGCGAGATCGACCAGGGCACGGCAGGCATCGCCTTTCTGCTGGGTGTGGGGTTGTTCACCATCGTGCCGACGTTGGTGGAGATCGGCCTGGTGCTGGCGATCATGCTCAACCGCTACAGCTACTGGTTCGCGGTGATCATCATGATCTCTTTCGTGGTGTACGCCGGTTTCACGCTTGCCTTCACCGCCCGCCGCACGGTGATCCAGCGCCGGGTCAACGAGCTGGACGCGGTCGCCAAGGGGCGGCTGGCGGACAGCCTGATCAACCACGACGCGGTGAAGTTTTTCACCAACGAATCGCTGGAACACCAGCGCTTCGGCGACATCATGGGCGACTGGATCGCCGCCGCGGTCAGCAACCAGAAAGCCCTGTTCGTGCTGCATGTGGGGCAGAGCTTCATCATCGCGCTGGGGGTCAGCGCCGTGATGCTGTATGCCGGCTGGGGCGTGGTGCAATCCACCATGACGGTGGGCGACCTGGTGCTGATCAACGCCTAC
>CBIHQA010000094.1:0-9980 GCA_966211475.1 uncultured Neisseriales bacterium | reverse complement strand
AGGGCGGGGGGAGTGGGAGAAATCAGCGAATCTGAATAACGCTGCGATCCCAAGCCGCAGTCCAAATCAGCCTGGGTTTCCCAGGCGCCCGACCTCTGCCGGATGGCTCTCCGCCGCCCGCAGTGTTATTCCAGATTCTGTACCTGCTCGCGCATCTGCTCGATGAGCACCTTGCACTCCAACGACGCCTGGGTGAACTGCATGTTGATCACCTTGGAGCCCAACGTATTCGCCTCGCGGTGCAGCTCCTGCATCAGGAAGTCCAGCCGCTTGCCGACCGAGCCGCCGGCGTCGAGCACGCGGGTCACTTCGGTGCAGTGGGTCTGCAGGCGGTCGAGCTCTTCGTCCACGTCGATCTTCTGGGCGAACAGGGCGACTTCCTGCGCCAGGCGGTTGTCGTCCACAGTGCCGAGGGCTTCCTTCAACCGTTCGATCAGCTTCTCGCGCTGGGCGGCCACCGCTTCCGGCACCTGCGGCGCCAGTTCCTTCGCCAGGGCGGCGATGCGGGCGACGCGTTCGCGCAACAGGCTAGCGAGCTTGTCGCCTTCGCGACGACGGGTGGCGACGAAGTCGTTCAGCGCGGTGTCGAAGGCAGTCAGCAGCGGTTGGCCCAGCGATTGCGGGTCCACCGTGTCGCTCGCCAGCACGCCCGGCCAACGCAGGATGTCGGCCACCGACAGGCCGCGGGCGCCATCGGCCAGGGAGAGAATGCGTCGCTCGGCATTGAGCAGCGCCGCGATCACACCTTCATTCATGTCGAGCGAGGGGGTAGCATCGGTGCGGGCTGCCAGGCCGACGCGCACTTCCACCTTGCCGCGGACAACCTTGCCGGCCAGCTTTTCGCGCAAGGCCGGTTCGAAGGGACGGAACTCGTCGGGCAACCGCAGTACCGCGTCCAGGAAGCGGTTGTTGACGGAACGCAACTCGACGGTGATCACGCCCAACGCACATTCGGCGCTGGCCGTGGCAAAACCAGTCATACTGGAGATCATCAGGCACATACTCCGGCCCCACCCCGCCACTCGAAACGAGCTGGGGCGCTGCCTTTACAAGCGTCAGGAGAAAATCGACAATGACAGCCCGATTTCACGCCGGTTCCCGGCGCGCGAACTCGGCCCCGCATTGCGGGCGGTGAGGACAGGTCGTGCGCTATCCAACCCTCAGCCGAATCACAGGGCGAAACACGGACATGGGGCAACAGGCGAATCATCCGCTGCCGCGCGGTTATCAACTGCTGAATTATAACATCGTGAAACCGCTGAGCTCCGGGGGGTTCAGCATTGTCTATCTCGCTCACGATGAGAACGAACAGCCAGTCGCCATCAAGGAATACCTGCCCAGCTCTCTGGTGCTGCGTACCGAGGGCGACGTGGTCGAACCGGCCAGTCAGGAATACCTGCCGACCTTCCGTTACGGCCTGAAGTGCTTCTTCGAGGAAGGCAAGGCGCTCGCCGGCATCGCGCACCCGAACGTGGTGCGCGTGGTCAACTTCTTCCGCGCCAACGAAACCGTCTACATGGTGATGGCCTACGAACGTGGCCGCACCCTGCAGAAGGAAATCCAGATCCGCCAGCAACCGCTGAAGGAAAGCATGCTGCGGCTGGTATTCGGCCAATTGCTCAACGGCCTGCGCGAGGTGCACCTGCACAAGCTGCTGCACCTCGATATCAAGCCTGCCAATATCTATATCCGCCAGGACGGTTCACCAGTGCTACTGGACTTCGGCTCCGCCCGCCAGACGCTGACCGAGAACCATCCCCGCCTGACGCCGATGTTCACGCCCGGTTTTGCGCCGCCGGAGCAATACCACGACCGGTCCAACATGGGCCCGTGGAGCGACATCTACAGCGTCGGCGCCAGCCTCTACGCTTGCATGGCGGCCCATGCGCCGCAACCCGGCGACCAGCGGGTGATCGAAGACAAGTACATGCCTGCCAGCAGGTTGTGGAAGGGCAAGTACTCCGACCACCTGCTGGAAGTGGTCGACTGGTGCCTGGACCGTGAGATTCTGAACCGCCCGCAGTCGGTGCTACAGTTGCAGAAGGAACTGATCCGCAACGACTACATCGCACCGCCTCCCGATTTGAAGCAACAGGTCCAGCAGTGGTGGACCCGCCTGAAGACTGCACGTAGCCGCCTGTAAACCATGAAATTCTCGATCTACCAGGAAAGCCGCAAAGGCGGTCGCAAGTACAACCAGGACCGCGTTGCCTACTGCTACAGCCGCGATTCGCTGCTGCTGACGGTGGCCGATGGCATGGGTGGCCATCTGCAAGGCGAAGTCGCCGCGCAGATCGCCGTCGAAATGCTGGTCAAGCGCTTCGAGGAGCAAGCCAAGCCGACCATCAAGGATCCGTCTGGCTTCCTCTACGAAACCATCCACCAGGCCCACGACGCGATCCTGGAATACGCGCACCGCAATCGCCTGGTCGAAACGCCGCGCACCACGGTAGTCGCCTGCCTGATCCAGGACAACATGGCCTACTGGGCCCACGTCGGCGATTCTCGGCTCTACTTCATGCACCGTGCCGAGTTGGTGGCGGTGACCGTCGACCACTCGCGGGTGCAGCAGCTGATCCAGTTCGGCAAGATCACGCCAGAAGAGGCGATGACTCACCCCGACAAGAACAAGATATACAACTGCCTGGGCAGCATGATGCCACCCGAGGTAGAGCTGTCGCCACGTCGCCCGATCACCAACGGCGACACGGTGCTGCTGTGTTCCGACGGCCTGTGGGGCGCACTGCACGAGACCGAACTCAAGCAATTCCTCACCCAGTACCCGGTGATCTACGCCCTGCCGCAGTTGCTGGACCGCGCCGAGGTCAACGCCGGCAAGAACGGCGACAACCTGTCCGCGCTCGGCATCACCTGGCACGAGGAAGAAGACCCGTCGACCGTGCCGGCCACTTCCACGCTCAAGATGCTGCCGGATGCGGTGACCACGCAGCTGGGCACCCTGCGCGACGACGAATTGCTGCGCACTGGCGGCGAAGTGACCGACGACGAGATCGAGCGCGCCATTGCCGAAATCCAGTCCGCCATCCGTAAGTTTTCGCTGAAGCCATAAGGCACGGCAGCCTGCCCGAATCCCCATCAGAAAGAACCGACATGCGCCCGTCGCAACGTTCCGCCGACCAGCTCCGCCCGCTGCGCATCACGCGCCATTACACCAAGCACGCCGAAGGCAGCGTGCTAGTCGAAATGGGCGACACCAAGGTGATTTGTACTGCCAGCGTCGAAAACGGCGTGCCGCCTTTCCTGAAGGGCAAAGGCCAGGGCTGGGTCACCGCGGAATACGGCATGCTGCCCCGCTCCACCGGCACCCGCATGAAGCGCGAGGCTGCCAGCGGCAAACAGAGCGGCCGCACCCAGGAAATCCAGCGTCTGATCGGCCGCAGCCTGCGCGCGGTGATCGACATGACCGCCCTCGGCGAACGCCAGGTCTATCTTGACTGCGATGTGATCCAGGCCGACGGCGGTACCCGCTGCGCCAGCATCACCGGCGCCTTCGTCGCCCTGCACGACGCCTTGTCCGCCCTGGTGAAGCGCGGCGACCTGCCGGCCTTGCCGATCCGCGATTTCGTGGCAGCGGTTTCAGTCGGCGTGTTCAACGGTAAGCCGGTGCTGGACCTCGACTACATCGAGGACTCCGGCTGCGAAACCGACATGAACGTGGTCATGACCGGCAACGGCCGCTTTGTGGAAGTACAGGGAACGGCAGAAGGCGAACCCTTCAGCCGCGAGGAAATGGATGTGCTGATGGAGCTGGCAAGCCACGGCGTCCGCCAGCTGATTGCCAGCCAACGCGAAGCGCTGGGGCTCTGAGGCAGCGCACCGGGCGCGGGGCCGACACGACCCCGCCGCCTCAGCGGGCCCGCATTGCGCTCAGATGACGGGTCACCGCAATCCACGCCCCCAGCCAGGATAGCAGCGCCGCCACCGCCAGCAGGATCAGCCCCTGCCAGACCGGCAGGCCGGTCAGTGCAAGATCCGTCCCGTAGAGCTTTGCCAGCGCACCAACCGGCGCGTCGAGCTGGGCCGTCGCCAGCCCGACCAGCGCCCATGCGGCCACGCCGCCGAGCAGGCCTTGCAAGGCGGCAAAATACAGGAAGGGCCGCCGGATGAAGGCCGCGGTGGCCCCGATCAGCTGACTGACTTCGATCTCGTCCCGCCGCAGCAGGATCTGCAGCCGCACGGTGTTGCCGGTGATCACCACCAGCCCCAGGGCCAGCAATCCCGCCAACCACAGCACGACCGACCGGCCCAGATGAGTCAGCGCCGCCAGGCGCGCTGCCCAGGTCGCATCCTGGATGACGTCGGAGACCCCCTCCCAACCCTTGACCACGGTTGCCGCCTGCGCCGGCCCGTCGGACGCAGGAAAGCTCAGCACCAGCGCATCTGGCAGGGGATTTTCCGGTAGCGCATCGCCCATTTCACCTAGGTTGGCGCGCTGCACCAGGTCGCGATAAGCCTCGTCACGCGGCACGAAGCGGGCCTTGGCCTGCCAGGTATCCGCCGCCTGCTTCGCCAGCTTGTCCGCTGCCTGCCGGCTGGTGCCGGGAGCCAGGAACAGCGTCAACTGCGGTTCGATCGGCAGCCGGGCGACCACCCGGTCGCCATTGGCGAGCAAGGCCCACAGCAAGCCGGGTAAGGCCAGCGCCACGCCGATCACCAGCAACGTCAGCAACGTGGCGAACGGATGCGTCAGCAAACCGCGAAAACTGGCCGCGAACGCGCGACGGTGCGCCCAGAACCAAGCCCTCATGCCAGCCTCCCTCCATCGAGATGCAGCCGCCGGTTCGGGTAGCGTGCCAGCACGCCTTCATCGTGGGTGGCGATCAGCAGGGTGGTGCCGACCTGGTGGAAGGCCTTGAACAGTTGCATGATTTCTTCGGCGTATTCGGCGTCCAGGTTGCCGGTGGGCTCGTCCGCCAACACGATGCCCGGCCGATGCACCACGGCGCGGGCGATGCACAGACGCTGCTGCTCGCCGCCGGACAGGGCGATCGGCATCGACTTCTCGCGGTTCAGCAAGCCGACCTTGTCGAGAGCGGCACGTACCCGCTTGGCGGCTTCCTTCGGCGGTTGCCCCTGGATCACCAGCGGCAGCATCACGTTGTCGAACACCGTCCGGTCGAACAGCAGCTTGTGGTCCTGGAAAATCAGGCCGATGTTCCGCCGCAGAATCGGTACGGCCACACGCCGCATGCTGGCCAGGTTCTGCCCGGCCACCACCACGCTGCCCACCGTCGGCCGCTCGATGGCGGCGATCAGCTTCAACAGCGTGCTCTTGCCGGCGCCGGAGTGGCCGGTCAGGAATACCATCTCGCCGGCCGCCACGTCGAAGCTGACACCATCGAGCGCCTGGTGTCCGTCGGGATAGCGTTTGCCGACCTGACTGAACTGGATCAGGGGTGTCGCAGCCGCATTCATCGGGCGATCTCGTTCACGGGTTCATTCTGCATGATGGGCATACGGTAGATGTGCTGCGGGCCGGACCGGCCGGCGTGGTACAGCTCGCCGGTGTCTTCGAAGCCGGAGGACAGGTAGAGCCGTTGCGCGGCCAGGTTGCGGCAGTTGACGGTCAGGACGACCGAGCTGCGATCAGGGTAGTGACGCGACAGATAGTTCCCCAGCGCCACGCAGGCAGCTTGGCCGATACCCCGCCCCTGCTGCCGGCTGTCGACCAGAAAGCCCAGCAACCCCAACTCGCCCGGCAGGCAGAAATCCTGGCGGCGGGCATAGTCGCGGTCGATGCTGAACGACCCGACCACCGACGCCGCCTCGACGATCAGGTGAAAATCCTCGGCAGGCAGGCGATCTTCCAGTATCTGCGCAATGGGGCTGACGAAACGCTCCTGCCCCGGCGCTAGACGCAACGCCAGCATGGCGCCGCGGTCCGCATCCGTCATCGGCCGGAGCGTGACGGCCGGCATCCCGCCCGGACGGCTCACTGTTCCTCGTCGAACAGGGCGTCCACGAACGCCTCGGCCTCGAAGGGGCGCAGGTCGTCCAGTCCTTCGCCCACGCCAATGAAGCGCAACGCAACCGGCCGCTGCTTGGCGATCGCGGCGATCACACCGCCCTTGGCTGTTCCGTCCAGCTTGGTGAGGATCAGGCCGGTCAAGCCCAGCGCGTCGTCAAAGGCCTTGACCTGGGTCACCGCGTTTTGGCCGGTATTGGCGTCCAACACCAGCAGCACCTCGTGCGGCGCACTCGGTTCCGCCTTGGTGACCACCCGCTTCACCTTCTTGATCTCTTCCATCAGGTTGAGCTGGGTTGGCAGGCGGCCGGCGGTGTCCACCAGCACGATGTCGGTGCCGCGCGCCTTGGCGGCCTGGATGGCGTCGAAGGCAACCGCAGCCGGGTCCCCACCCTGTTGGGAGATCACGGTGACGTTGTTACGCTCGCCCCAGGCCTCGAGCTGCTCGCGCGCTGCTGCCCGGAAGGTGTCCCCGGCCGCTAGCAGCACGGACTTTCCCTGGCTCTGGAAATAATGCGCCAGCTTGCCGATGCTGGTGGTTTTGCCTGCCCCGTTCACCCCCACCATCATGATCACGAAGGGGTGATGGGTACTGACATCCAGCGGCCGTTCCAGCGGGGCGATCAGGTCGCCCAGCACGGACTTCAGCTCGCCCTTCAGCGCGGAGGCTTCCTTGAGCTGGCGCAAGGTCACGCGGTCGCGGACGGATTTCAATAGCGCCTGGGTGGCATCCACGCCCATGTCGGCGGTCAACAGCACCGTTTCCAGCTCGTCGTACAGGTCTTCGTCGATCTGTCCGCCGCCGAACAGGCCGGCAAGCTGCTTGGTGAACTGCTGACGGGTCTTGGCGAGGCCCTGCTTGAGCCGGGCGGCCCAGCCTTGCTTCGGCGCGTCGGCCTGAACCTCGGCATCGGGTTGCGGCGCCGGTTCGGCCGTCTTGTCTTTCTTGAAGAAACTGAACATGTCTTTCCAGCGTGCACGGGGCACGACCATCATTACGACGTTCCGAAAGCAGAGGGTGCGTTCGGAAACCATGTATCTGCATTCCGTCGCAGGCCGGGCGTCGTCCGTTGTCCGACGAGCCTACCGCGCCATCAACGCGCGGCGTCCTTTCTAGCGGCGGGTCCGATGCGATATAATGCTTTGTTTTTTCTCGGGCTTTTGAAGCGGGTCACCGCGCGCCACAAAAGCGTCGCATCCGCGGCGTATTGTACGGGAGCGCCCCACCCCACGCCACCGACGCAGCCCTGACCTTCCGTGCGACATGCGTAACCAGATCAGAATCATCGGCGGCCGTTTCAAGCGCCGCCAGCTACCGTTCCCGGATGCCGTGGGCTTGCGTCCGACCGCCGACCGTGTGCGCGAGACCCTGTTCAACTGGCTAGGTCAGGACTTGCTGGACCTCGACTGCCTGGACCTGTTCGCCGGCAGTGGCGCCCTCGGTTTCGAGGCCGCCAGCCGTCACGCCAACCGGGTGGTGATGCTGGAACTGAATACCAAGGTTTATCGCCAGCTGACGGAGAACCGGCAACTGCTGGGCGCCCAGGAAGTCGAACTGCAGCAGACCGATGCGCTGCGCTACCTGGCGACCACACCCCAGCGCTTCGATGTGATCTTTGCTGATCCGCCATTCGCCGCCGGCCTGCAGCCGGACGTGCTGCGCCTCGCTGCCCGCTGCCTCAAGCCCGACGGCCTGCTTTACCTGGAAGCCGACCGCTGGCCCCCCCTGCCTGCCGGCTGGACGGTCCATCGGAAAGACCGCGCTGGCCAGGTCGAGTTCGGCCTGCTGCGATGGCAACCCGATGCAACCCCGCCGGTCGATCCCTCTTGAGGACCGGCTCGGCGCATGCCAGAATTCACCCGCAATACCTGAGTAAATCAGTAAGGTAAATACCATGGCCCTGATGATCACCGACGAATGCATCAACTGTGATGTGTGCGAACCCGAATGCCCGAACGAAGCCATTTCGCAAGGCGCCGAGATCTATGAGATCAACCCGGACAAGTGCACGGAATGCGTCGGCCACTACGACACCCCGCAGTGCCGCGAAGTCTGTCCGGTCGACTGCATCCCGAACAATCCGGACTTCGTGGAAAGCAAGGACGCACTGCACGCCAAGTACCTGAAGCTGACGCAGGCGGCCTGAAACCAAGGCAGGATGCGGCTTGGCAAGAACGCGGCCACAGCCTGACATGGTTTGTAACAGATTCTTGCAAGAACTTCGCGGCCCGTTTAGCACTCCCATAGACGGAGTGCTAAACTAGGTTGGTCGCATAGGAGGCGAACCAAGCATGACTGCAGCAAACACCTTGCCGGTTGCCCTTACCGCCAACACGCTGGAAGCCTATATCCATTCGGTGAACCAGCTGCCGGTGCTCAGCCACGAGGAAGAGGTCGAACTGGCCCAGCGTTATCGTCGCTCGGACGATCTGGATGCCGCCAAGCACCTGGTGCTGTCGCACCTGCGCGTGGTGGTGTCGATCGCACGCAGCTACGCCGGCTACGGCCTGCCTCAGGCCGACCTGATCCAGGAAGGCAACGTCGGCCTGATGAAGGCCGTGAAGCGCTTCGACCCCACCCGGGGCGTGCGCCTGTTCTCGTTCGCCGTGCACTGGATCAAGGCCGAGATCCACGAATTCATCATCCGCAACTGGCGTCTGGTGCGGGTGGCCACCACCAAGCCGCAGCGCAAGCTGTTCTTCAACCTGCGCAGCATGAAGCAGGGCTTCTCGTCGCTGAGCCCGACCGAGGCGAAGGACATCGCCGTTCAGCTTGGCGTGAAGCCGGAAGAAGTGCTGGAAATGGAAACCCGCTTGTCCGGCCAGGACGTGGCGCTGGAGCCCAGCGAGCACGACGACGAGCACTACACCGCGCCGATCGCCTATCTGGCCGACACGGTGCACGAGCCGGTTGCCCAACTGGAGCGCGCCGCGCAGGCACGCCTGCAAGGTGAAGGCCTGGAGAATGCGCTGGAGACACTGGACCCGCGTAGCCGCCGCATCATCGAAGCGCGCTGGCTGCAGGACGACGGTGGCGCCACGCTGCATGAACTCGCCGATGAGTTCGGTGTGTCCGCCGAGCGCATTCGCCAGATCGAAGCCAAGGCGCTGAAGACCATGCGGCTGGCGTTGGCAGACCCTTCTGCCTGACGCGCGAAGCACGATGTAAAACGCCCCGCGATGCGGGGCGTTTTCTTTTGTAGCGACGGGCGGATCAGAGTCACGGCTGACCGCTTCAGCAGTACCTACTCCGCCAGGACCAGCTTCAGGTCGTGCACCCAGTTTTCCACGCCAAATCCCGCCGGTACCAGCAGGCGCACCCGCCCTTCTCGGTCCAGCACATAGGAACTGGCGGTGTGGTCGACGGTATATCCACCGTCATTACCCAGCGGCCGATTTTCCGAGAACAGCTTGTAGTCACGCACAAACGCCTGGTACGCGGCACCGGAGCCAGTCAGACCGATAAAACTCGGGTAAAAGGCCGGGGCGTAATCCTTCAGGACCTGGGGCGTATCGCGCTTGGGATCGGCCGTGACGAACAGTACCTGTACGTCGGAAGCCTGCGCGCCGAGCTGCTTCATCACGGTGGACAGCTCACCCAGCGTGGTCGGACACACATCCGGGCAATGGGTGTAGCCAAAGAAGATGACCACCGCCTTACCGTGGAAATCCGCCAGCTTGCGCGGTTGTCCGTTGTGGTCGGTCAGCAGGAACGCCCCGCCCACTGCGGAACCGGTGATGTCCGTGGCCCGGAAGGCCTCTTTACTGGCGCAACCAGCCAGCGCTAGCGCGGCAAGCAGAGACAGTTGCAGGAAACGTCGACGCAACTCAACCTCCTACCAGCGGAAACCGCCAGTAGTGGTCCACCAGCAGGGCCGCGAACAGCAGCGACAGATACCAGATGGAGTAGCGGAACGCCCGCTGCGACAAGGCGTCGCTGTACTGCCGTACCAGCGCCCAGCCGTACCAGAGGAAACGCGCGCCCAGCAGCACC
>CBIHQA010000093.1:0-10017 GCA_966211475.1 uncultured Neisseriales bacterium | reverse complement strand
TCGTCTACCTCACCCGTTCGCATCGGCCTGCTGCTGCTGCCGCCATGCTCGGTGCTGTCGATCGGCACCGTGCTGGAGCCGCTGTCGCGGGTGAACCGGCAATTGGGGCGGCGCGCCTACGACTATCTCACCCTGTCGACCGACGGCAAGCCAGTCGCGCTTTACGGCGGGCTGTCCTGGCCGGTGGACATGGCGCTCGCCGATGCCCCGACCCTCGATCTGCTGCTGGTTCTGGCAGAAGAAGTCACCACGCTGCGCGATGGCGAACTGGTACTCAGCACCTTGTCGCACCTGGCGCAACAGCGGGTTTCGCTGGGCGGATTGCATACCGGGGCGTGGTGGTTGGCGCGGGCTGGCGTGCTGTCAGGCCACCGGGCGACCGTCCACTGGCAGGAGCAGGCGCGGCTTGCCGAGGCCTGCGAAGACGTCATTCTGACCAGCAACCTGTTCGAGATCGACCGCGAGCGCTATACCAGCTCTGGCGGTACCGCCAACCTGGACCTGTTGCTGCATCTGATCGAGTCCCGGGAAGGGACGGAACTCGCCGCCAACCTGTCCGAACAGCTCTGCATGGAGCGAATCCGCCCGACCCACGAGAAGCAGCGGGTACCGCTTGCCAATCGTATCGGCGGCAGCCAGCCCAAGCTTACTGAGGCGGTGATGCTGATGGAGGCGAATATCGAAGAGCCGCTCACCACTGACGACATCGCCCGGCTGGTCGGGCTGTCGCGCCGGCAGCTGGAGCGGCTGTTCAAGCAATACCTCAATAGCGTGCCATCCAAGTATTATCTGGAGCTGCGGCTCAGTCGCGCAGCCAGCTGTTGATGACGACCAGCAAATCCATCGTGCAGATCGGTTTGTCCTGCGGGTTTTCCAGTGGTCCGCATTTTTCCAGTACGTACCGGACGCATTTCGGCATCACGCCACGCGAAGAGCGTAACCAGCAGACCGGCCGCAGCACGGCGGAGGCGGAAGGCTGAACGGTTTCGGCCGAGCGGGATCGCGTCTTGCGACGCGTTTTTGAACGTCGATGCCGCTGGCGACTGTGCTTTTTTGTAATCCCGCGTCGCATTGCAGAAATGGCGCCTCCAAACGCTTCTATACAATGCCTTTCATCGAATCACAGGTTGCGCACCCGGTGTGTATCCTGGGGCGCGCCGGAACTCACCGGCAAGCCTGTCCTGACCAGTAGAGGAAATCATGGTTGACCCGATCCAAGTAAACCGCCAGTCCTTCGACGAATGGATTATTCCGATGTTCGCCCCGGCGAACTTTATCCCGGTGCGCGGTGATGGCTCCCGCGTGTGGGATCAGGAAGGGCGCGAATACATCGACTTCGCGGGCGGAATTGCGGTCAACAGCCTGGGCCATGCCCATCCGGAACTGGTCGCCGCGCTGACCGAGCAGGCCCAGAAGCTGTGGCACATCGGTAACGGCCTGACCAACGAGCCGGTGCTGCGTCTGGCCAAGAAGCTGATCGACGCGACCTTCGCCGACAAGGTGTTCTTCTGCAACAGCGGGGCAGAAGCCAACGAAGCCGCACTGAAGCTGGCCCGCAAGTGGGCACGCGACAACTTCGGCCCGGAAAAGAACGAGATCATCTCGTTCGAGAACTCCTTCCACGGCCGTACCCTGTTCACCGTGTCGGTTGGCGGCCAGCCCAAGTACTCCAAGGATTTCGCGCCGCTGCCGGCCGGCCTCCGCCACGTGCCGTACAACGATCTGGCCGCTGTCGAGGCGGTGATCTCGGACAAGACCTGCGCGATCATCGTCGAACCGATCCAGGGTGAAGGCGGCGTGCTGCCGGCTGCCCCGGGCTTCCTGGAAGGCCTGCGTGCGCTGTGCGACAAGCACAATGCCGTGCTGATTTTCGACGAAGTGCAGACCGGTGTCGGCCGTACCGGCAGCCTGTTTGCTTACATGAACCACAATGTCACGCCGGACGTGCTGTCCACCGCCAAGGCGCTGGGCGGCGGCTTCCCGATCGGCGGCATCCTGACCACTGCCAAGTTCGCTGCTGCGCTGAATGTCGGCTCGCACGGCACTACCTACGGTGGCAACCCGCTGGCCGCCGCGGTGGCCGGCAAGGTGCTCGACATCATCAACACCCCGGCGGTGCTGGACGGCGTGAAGCTGCGCCACCAACGCTTCGTTGAAGGTCTGGACGCCATCAACGCCAAGTACGGCATCTTCTCGCAAGTGCGTGGCGGTGGCCTGCTGATTGGCGCGATCCTCAACCAGGACTACGCCGGCAAGGCGGGCGACTTCACCAAGGCCGCCGTGGCCGAAGGCCTGATGGCGCTGATCGCCGGCCCGAACGTGGTCCGCTTCGCCCCGTCGCTGATCATTCCGGAAGCCGACATCGCCGAAGGCCTGGCCCGCTTTGAGCGTGCCGTGGCCCGTATGGTCAACGCTTAACACGGGGAACCCCATGTACGTCGTTCGTCCCGCGCGACTGTCAGACCTCTCCCAGATCGAACGGATGGCGACCGCCTCCGGGCCGGCGGTGCATACGCTGCCGGCCCACCGCGACAAGCTGTTCGAGAAGATCAAGGCGTCGCTGCATTCGCTGGAAACCGATGTCGAGATCTATGGCGAGGAGAGCTACTTCTTCGTGCTGGAGAACCTCGCCACCGGCCAGTTGCACGGTACGTCGGCGATCATTGCCTATGCGGGTTTCTCGGAGCCGTTCTACGTCTACCGAAACGACACCATCGTGCATGCGTCGCGCCAGCTCAAGGTGCACAACCGGGTACATGCGCTGACGCTGTCGCACGATCTGACGGGCGACACCCAGCTCGGCTCGTTCTACATCGACCCCGAACTGGTCGACGGCCCCTGTCCGCAGTTGCTGTCGCGGGCCCGCCTGCTGTTCGTTGCCCAGCACCCGCACCGCTTCTCCGAAGACCTGGTGGCCATCCTGCCGGGCGTGTCGGACAGCATGGGCCGGGCGCCATTCTGGGAAAGCGTCGGCCGCAAATTCTTCGGCATCGACTATAACCAGGCCGAGTACTACTCCGGCGTGAAGGACAAGACCTTCATCGCCGAACTGATGCCGCACTACCCGATCTACGTGCCGCTGCTGTCCGACGAGGCGCAGGCGGTGATGGGGCAGGTGCATCCGGGCTCGCGGTTGCCGTTCGACATTCTGGTCGGCGAAGGCTTCGAGGCCGACAACTACATCGAAATCTTCGACGGCGGGCCGGTGGTGCATGCCCGTCGCGACACCCTGAACAGCTTCCGCGACAGCCGCCTGATGCCGGCACGTCGCGGTAGCCCGATGAAGGAAGAGGCGTGGTACATGGTGGCCAATACCCGTGTCCGCGAATTCCGGGCTTCCTTCCTGCAATTGCCGGCAGAACTGCCGAACGCCCTCGACATCGCTCCCGCGGTGGCCGATGCGCTGGAAATCGATGACGGCGACGACGTGCGTGTCGTTCGCCTTTGATCACCTGACAATGTAACCCTGCCTGACGTCCTGGTGCCCGCCGGGGGCGGTGCATCGTGAAAAGCGGAGTGGTTGCCCACTCGGCACGATGCCTGCCGGCCTGCGCCTGACGTTGTGGCTACGCCCTTGGGGATTCCAAGATGATGATCGTTCGCCCGGTGCGCCGGGACGACCTGGCTGCCCTGATGCAGCTTGCGCACAAGACTGGTGTCGGCGTGACTTCCCTGCCACCCAACGAAGAGCGGCTGGCTGCCCGTATCGACCGTGCACTGCGCACCTGGTCCGGCGAGGCGTCGCGCGCCGAGCAGTGCTACCTGTTTGTGCTGGAAGACACCAGCATCAAGAAGGTGGTCGGCATCTGCGCCATCGAGGTGGCGGTCGGCCTGGCCGAGCCCTGGTACAACTTCCGCGTTGGCACCCTGGTGCATGCGTCCCAGGAGCTCGACGTCTACACCCAGATGCCGACACTGTTCCTGTCCAACGACCATACCGGCTACAGCGAGCTGTGCACGCTGTTCCTGGACCCGGACTACCGCCATAGCAAGAACGGACCGCTGCTGTCCAAGTCGCGCCTGCTGTTCCTTGCTTCGTTCCCGGATCGCTTCGCCAGGAAGATCATCGCCGAAATGCGCGGCTATTCGGACGACGAAGGACGCTCGCCGTTCTGGGAGAGCCTGGGCCGCCATTTCTTCTCGATCGACTTCTCGGAAGCTGACTACCTGACCGGCATCGGCCAGAAGGCTTTCGTGGCCGAACTGATGCCCAAGCATCCGCTGTACGTCACCTTCCTGACCCCGGACGCTCAGGCTTCGATCGGCAAGGTGCATCCGCAGACAGAGCCGGCGCGCGCCATGCTGGAAAGCGAAGGCCTGCGCTACGAAGGCTATGTCGATATCTTCGACGCCGGCCCGACACTGGAGGCCTACACGCAGGACATCCGCGCCGCGAAGCAGAGTCGCCTGTACCCGAGCGAGATCGACGATACCCCGGTCGGCGAGGAGGCCACGCTCTATCTCGTCTCGAATACCCGCCACGACGGTTTCCGCGTCACGCTGCTGCGTGCTGCGGCGCCGGGCGAAACTTTCAAGCTGTCCCGCGAAGCGGCCGTCGCGCTCGATATCGAGCCGGGCGAGGTTGTTCGTGCGGTGACGCTGATTCCTTCGGAGAAGATGTAAGCCATGACTCACCCCGCCCTGTACATCGCCGGCGAATGGCGTTCCGGCCACGGCCCGCTGCTGGAAAAGACCAACCCGGCCGACAACGAACTGCTGTGGCGTGCCGCCAGTGCCAATGTGGCTGACGTGGATGCTGCCGTCGAGGCTGCCCGTGCCGCGTTCCCGGCTTGGGCCCGCCAGCCGCGCGAAGCGCGCATCGCCATCCTCAAGCGTTTTGCCGAGCTGCTGACCGAGCACAAGGCCTCGCTCGCCGAAACCATCGCCAAGGAAACCGGCAAGCCGCGCTGGGAAGCCGTGACCGAAGTGCAGACCATGGTCAACAAGGTCGACATTTCGATCAAGGCGTTCGAAGAACGCACCGGCGAGCGTTCCGCGCCGATGGGCGACGCCATTGCCTCGCTGCGTCATCGTCCGCATGGCGTAGTGGCGGTGTTTGGCCCGTACAACTTCCCGGGCCATCTGCCCAACGGCCACATTGTGCCGGCGCTGATCGCCGGTAACGCGGTGGTGTTCAAGCCGAGCGAACTGACGCCGTGGACGGCGGAAGAAACCGCCAAGCTGTGGCACGCCGCCGGCCTGCCGGCTGGGGTGTTGAACCTGGTGCAGGGCGCCAAGGAAACCGGCATTGCGCTGGCAGGCCACGATGGGATCGACGGCCTGTTCTTCACTGGCAGCGCCCCGACCGGCTACAGCCTGCACAAGCAGTTCGCCGGCCAGCCGGAAAAGATCCTGGCGCTGGAAATGGGTGGCAATAACCCGCTGATCGTCGAAGACGCCGCCGATGTGGATGCCGCCGTGCACCACACCGTGCAGTCCGCCTTCGTGTCGGCCGGCCAGCGCTGCACCTGCTCGCGCCGCCTGCTGGTCAAGCGTGGCGCGGAAGGCGATGCCTTCCTGGCCCGTCTGGCGGAGGTGACCCGCAACATTCGCGTGGGCCGCTGGAATGACGAGCCGCAGCCCTTCATGGGCCCGGTGGTGTCCAACCGCGCCGCTGATCAACTGGTGGCCGCCCAGCGCCGCCTGATCGAGCAGGGCGCCACCGCGCTGGTCGAACTGACCCGCCCGGACCCGAACACTGCATTGCTGACCCCGGGCATCCTCGACGTGACCAACGTGCGCGATCTGGCGGACGAAGAGTTCTTCGGTCCGCTGCTGCAAGTGATCCGCTACGACAGCTTCGACGAAGCCCTGACCATCGCCAACCGCACCCGCTACGGCCTGGCTGCTGGCCTGCTGTCCGATCGCCGCGAGCTGTTCGACCGTCTGTTGGTGGAAGCCCGCGCCGGCATTGTCAACTGGAACAAGCCGCTGACGGGTGCCTCCAGCGCGGCGCCGTTCGGCGGGGTAGGGGCCAGCGGTAATCATCGCCCCAGCGCCTACTATGCGGCGGACTACTGCGCATGGCCGATGGCGACGCTGGAGAGCGACCAACTATCCATGCCGGCCCAGCTTTCGCCCGGCCTGAGCTTCTGAAGACGGTTCCCGGACACGCTATAACGTAGAGAGTCCGGCGCAAAGACGCCGGACGACACAACAAGGACACCAAGCATGCGCGCCTTTGAAGCGAACTTCGACGGCCTGGTCGGCCCGACGCACAACTACGCGGGCCTGTCGTTCGGCAACGTTGCCTCGACCAGCAACACCAAGACTGCCGCCAACCCCAAGCTGGCCGCCAAGCAGGGCCTGGCCAAGATGAAGGCGCTGGCGGACATGGGCTTCAAGCAGGGCGTCCTGGCGCCGCAAGAGCGCCCGAACATCGAGGTTCTGCGGCAACTCGGCTTTACCGGCAAGGATGCGGACGTGATCCGCAAGGCCGCCAAGCAGGCACCGGACATTCTCGCCGCGGTCTGCTCCGCCTCGTCGATGTGGACCGCCAATGCGGCCACCGTCAGCCCCTCCGCGGATACCGAAGACGGTTGCGTGCACTTCACCGCCGCCAACCTGAACAACAAGTTCCACCGCGCCATCGAGCATCCGACCACCAGTCGCATCCTCAAGGCGATGTTCCAGGACGAGTATTACTTCATCCACCATCCGGCGCTGCCGGGCGTGGCCTCCTTCGGCGACGAAGGGGCCGCCAACCATACCCGTTTCTGCGCCGACTATGGCCGTCCGGGCGTGGAGCTGTTCGTCTATGGTCGCGTGGCATTCGGCAAGGGTTTCCCGGAGCCGACCCGCTATCCGGCGCGGCACACCCTGGAGGCCTGCCAGGCGGTTGCGCGCATGCACGGCCTGACCGATGACGGTGTGGTGTATGCACAGCAGGACCCGGACGTGATCGACCTCGGTGTGTTCCACAACGATGTGATCTCGGTCGGTAACCGCAACGTGCTGTTCCACCACGAGCGCAGCTTCCTCAACCAACAGGCCGTGCTGTCGGAACTCAAGCGCAAGCTGGCGGCCAAGGGTTGCGATTTCGTCTCCATCGAAGTGCCGCTGTCCAAGGTGACGGTGGAGGACGCGGTGCAGTCCTACCTGTTCAACAGCCAGCTGCTGACCAAGGCCGACGGCAAGATGATGATCGTGGTGCCGGAAGAGTGCCGCGAGAATTCGCGCGTCTGGGACTACCTGAGCAGCATGACGTCCTCCGGCGGCCCGGTGGACGAATTCAAGGTGTTCGACCTGCGCGAAAGCATGCGCAACGGCGGCGGCCCGGCCTGTCTGCGCCTGCGTGTGGCGCTGAACGAGCAGGAACTGGCAGCAGTGAATCCGGCCGTGATGATGAACGACGACCTGTTCAAGACGCTGAACACCTGGGTGGACAAGCACTACCGCGATCGCCTGTCCGACGACGACCTGGGCGACCCGGAGCTGCTCAACCAGTGCCGCACTGCATTGGACGAGCTGACGCAGATCCTGCGACTGGGATCGGTCTATCCGTTCCAGCTGGGCTGAGCGGACCTGCCCAAGCAAAACGCCACCGTTTCCGGTGGCGTTTTGCTTTCCACATGTAGGTTGGGTTGAGCGCAGCGAAGCCCAACATGCGACGGTGAATCGAGGAAACATCGCTGTTGGGCTTCGCCTGCGGCTCAACCCCATCTACGGGTTTATCGGCTCGGCGTTCTCACCAACCATTCTCCACTACATACTGCCCCGGAGTAGCGCGCCGAGCCGGCGTCAAGCCACGCTCCCCCAACAGCTTGCGGGTTTCGTCCACCATCTCGGGGTTGCCGCAGATCATCAGCCGGGAGCGTTCCTGGTCGATCTGCAAACCGACGTGACGCTCCAAATCCCCCTCTTGCAGCAGCGTGGTGATCCGTTTGTTCAGTGCCCCAGGCACTGCGGCGCGGGTACAGGTCGGCACATACTGGAATTGCCCCGGGTATGGTGCCGTCAGCGTCCGGATTCGCTCCTGGTAGGCCAGTTCGTCCGGTTGGCGAACGCTATGGACCAGGATCACACGTTGATATTGCGTCCACGTAGCCGGCTCCTCGAGGATGGCCAGGAACGGCGCCAGGCCGGTGCCGGTGGCCAGCAGCCACAGATCCTGCCCGTCGACGAAGCGTTCCGTTGTCAGGAAACCGAAGGCCGTTTTGTCGACCTTGAGCGTATCGCCCACCTTCATCGTGACGAGTGCCGTGCTGAACGGCCCACCCGGCGCGACGATGGAATAGAACTCCAGGAAGTCATCCCGCTCGGCGGACGCAATCGAGTAGGGCCGCCATAGCGTGCTGATCTCGCCGCTGGCAGGGTCGGGCAAGTCCATGCCTAACCGGGCGAACTGCCCCGGCACGAAGCGGAAGTCGGCTGGCCGGGTCAGCCGCAGCGTGAACAGGGAGGGCGTCCAGGTGTGCAGGTAGGTCAGCGTCTCGACCGTGAATTTCTCACCGTTGCTCATGGCGAAGGCCTACTGAAGGGAACGATTCCAGTCTAACCCTGCTGGGAGTTAATCAAGTAGGGGATCGTTCCCGCTGGCAATCCATAGTGGCTCGCTTACTTCAAACCATAGCGGGCACGCAGCTCCCGGTAGGCCGGCTGTCGCTTGTAGTGGCGCAGGCGTTGCCCGAAATCCTGGGCCAGCTTGTCCAGCCCCGGTTTCTTGGCAAAGCCCAGGTAGAACACGCCGGTTGCAATCGGCGTCGGGTCGAAGCCGACCTGATTGGCCAGCCCGAGTTGTGCGGCGGTATACAGCCCGACATCCCGGTTGATCAGGGCGACGTCCACCCTGTCGGCAACCAGCTTGCGCAGGTTCTGCTCGTGCGAGGTCGACGGCTCACGCTTGAACAACGGACTGCTGTCGAACTTTGGATCGTAGACATAGCCGAGTGCGACGCCGACCCGCTTGTCGCGCAGGCTTTCCAGCCCGCCATAGCGGAACGGCCGACGACGGTCGAAAAACAGCACACTGGGGGATTCGGACAGCGGTTCGGGCGGGAAGTGCAGAAAGCGCTTGCGGTCGCCGTCGAGACCGGTCTGCACGTCAAGGATGGCGTCCGCCCGCCCTTGCTCGACGTCCAGCAGGCAGCGCTTCCAGGGGCAGTACTGCAAATCGAGCGTGTAGCCCATCTCCGCCAGCACGACACGGGCCAGTTCGTAGTCGGAACCGACCGATTCGCCGTTGCGCTCGAACACATAGGGCGCCCAGGCTTCCGTCACAACGCGCAGGGTCTGGGATGACCATGCCGGCAGGCATGGCAGGAGGCTGAACAGCAGGGTGAGGCGGCGTAACCCGAACATTCCAACAGTATGCCGGCTGGAAGAGGGCGGGGAAAGCCGCATCTTCCAGCCGGCCCTGGCGACCGTCAGAGGCCGGTATACCGCATGGCGACGCGCTTGATGTTGCAGAACAGCTCGTAGGGAATGGTGCCTGCCCGATCGGCGATCCGTTCTGCCGGGACACCGTCGCCCCATAGCCTGACCACGCTGCCGAGCCCCGATTGGGGGAGGTCGGTCAGGTCGACGGTCAGCATGTCCATGGAAACACGACCAATCAGCTGGCTGGCTTGGCCATCGATCAGCACCGGCGTGCCGGTCCCGGCCGCGCGGGGGTAGCCGTCGGCATAGCCGCAGGCCACCACGCCGACCCGGGTCGGGCGCTGCGTGACGAAGCGGCCACCGTAGCCGATGGGTTCGCCAGCCGGTAGTTCGCGCACGGAGTGAATACGCGCTTCCAGTTGCATGACCGGCTTCAGTTCAGCGGCGAGCGGCACGTTGGCACCCTCGGCAAACGGGGAGGCGCCGTACAGCATGATGCCGGGACGTACCCACTGGCCGTGGCTCGCGGGCCAGGCGAGAATCCCGGCGGAGTTGGCCTGGCTGGCAGCGGCATCCAGCGGTTCGGTCACGCTACGGAAGCGTTCGATCTGGTCGGCGGTGCTGCCGATCTCCGGCTCATCGGCACGCGCAAAGTGGGTCATCCGCACCAGGCGGGCGACCTTGCCGCTCTGGCGCAGC
>CBIHQA010000092.1:0-10144 GCA_966211475.1 uncultured Neisseriales bacterium | reverse complement strand
CCGCCGGGTACGCAGGTAGCGCCACCCCAGGCAAAGCAGCAGGCCGCCGCCCAGGAAGACGATGCTGTCCGGCTCTGGCGCGGCATCAATAAATGTGACCATCGGCCCCAGTACTTCGAAATTGGCGAAGACCAGGCTGACATTGGCACTGGAGCCGCCGAGGAACAGCGGGCCCGGCCGCAGCGTGGTCGGGTCGAGGTTGGTGAAGAAGGCGTTAGGCAACCCCACCAGGCTGAGGGTCAGCCCACCGGTCAGCGGCGTACCGGAATCGAACACGATTTTCTGGCCGGTTGGATCGTTGAAGAGGTCCACCTGATTGAACAGCCCCTGCGCGTTATGTGTGCCGTTGAACGACACGGTGAGCAGGCTGGGGCCACCCATGAAGCTATAGCTGGCATGCGAAACCCCGTCGGACGACAGCAGCGACATGGAGGTGGTGGGATCGAAGCAGAAGCTGAAGGTCGCCACCATCGGCGGATCGAACAGTTCGTGGGAGGCCGGGTCGCGAGCATAGCCAGTGACCATCCCGCTGAATAGTATGGCGTGGGCGGTGCTACCGACCAGGCAGAACAGCAAAACCGCTGCGCGGTATAACAATCGACGCAATGTCATGGAACCAATCCTCGAACCAGAAGGGAGCAATCTGGCCGCAACCCGCCTGAACAGGAAATGTCGACCACATATTCATTCAGGCTGAGCTTAAGCTCCGTCAATCAAAAAGGCTATCCGGCAAAAGGGCATTTTCAGCCGAACCGGATGGACGGTCGGTTAACCCAAGTCCGCGTGTTTGCCGTTGGGCCGGAGTGGATTGGCCGCCATGTCTTCCCCGACCGTACCCTCCTTCGGATATCGAGAAATTCCATTCAAAAACGTTCTCACGGCAGGCGGCCTGATGTAGGCTGTCACAGCTCCAGAAACAACGAGAGACGCTTTGACAATGCGTTTTGGCGCTTTACAACGATGCATCGCGACCACTGCCGTCTGTCTGCTGGCGGGCGCCTTGCTGCTGGCCGGACAGGCAGGGGCCGCCCCTGCCTTGCAGACTGGCGAGCCGATGGTCTACATCTATCATCCGCCCGAATCCTCGGACGACCATCGCTACGAATACCACTGGGAAATCCTCAAGGCCGCGCTGGAAAAAACCCGCGACCGTTATGGTCCCTATGTGATGCGCCCGTCGCCGGTCATGAATGAAACGCGCCAGATGCATGAGCTGAAGCGAAATGCCGGCGTCATTAACGTGGTGATCCGTGACACCGCTCCGGACTATGAAAAGAACCTGCGCCCCATCCGCATCCCCATCGACAAGGGGCTATTGGGTTACCGGGTGTTCCTGATCCGTGCCGAGGACCAGCCGAAGTTCAGCGCCGTGACTAATCTGGCCGCGCTCCGGAAATTCAGCATTGGCCAGGGCGCCGACTGGGGGGATGTGGCCATCCTCAAGCACGGTGGCTTCAAGGTGGTGACCGACGTCACCTATGAGGGCTTGTTCCGGATGTTGAACGAGCACTTCTTCGACGCCTTCAGCCGAGGAGTGACCGAGGTCACCGACGAGTACGAGACCCGCAAGTCGGCCTATCCGAACATGGAGATCGAGCACGACCTGATGCTCTACTACCCGTTGCCGACTTATTTCTGGTTCTCCAAGTCGAAGGACGGCGAGAAGCTGGCGCAGCGGGCCGAAGCCGGCATGCGAGAGATGATCCGCGATGGCGAATACGAGGCGATCTTCCGCAAATATCACGATGCGGTGATCCAGCATCTGCATCTGAAGCGGCGGCGCCTGTTCCGCATCGACAACCCCACCCTGCCTCCTACCACACCCTACGATGACAAGTCGTTGTGGTACGACCCCTTGTCCTGACCGTCGCGTTGCTCTCCCCGGGCCGCCCTATCGGGCGGTCGATGCTTCGTCCCTCCCCTGACTAAATCCAGGCGCAAGGTAGGCTGGAAGCCAGCCTTCCTGCCCCTCGGTTGCGTTTGCTGTCCGACCTGCTAGAACGGGTTTAGGCGCAGCCGGAAGGATTCGCCCTCTTCCGCGCTGTCCACAACAGCACCAACGGGGAGCCAAAATGAAGGCGTTGAACTCGCTGAAGGCCCGGCTGCTGGTATCGGTCGTGATCCTGGTCATGCTGACCGCCGCTGCCGTGCTGGTTCCGGCCTACCTGTACATGAAGCAGGAGTTGCTGACCAACGTCGAGCGCCAGGGTGTGGAAATCGGCAATGCGCATGCGCACTTCGTCAACGACTGGCTGGCCAGCAAGCTGCAGATCACCTCGGCCATCCTGGGCGTCGCCAAAGAGGCGGACCCGGTTCCCTACCTGAAGTTGGCGCAGAACACGGCAGGGTTCGATCTCGCCTATCTGGTCTTCAGCGACAACAAGTCATTCTGGTCGCACCACATCGACCTGCCGGCGGACTGGACCGGCCCCAAGCGCCCCTGGTACCAGGCCGCCGTGGCGGCCGGCAAACCGACCGTGGCAGACCCGTACATCGACTCCGCCAGCAAGAAACTGGTGCTGTCCTTCGTCGCGCCCTTGGTCGAGGGTGGCAATACGGTCGCGGTGTCCGCCACCGACATGTATCCGGATGCGCTCGCAAGCGGCCTGCTGAACATGAAGCTGCCCTACAAGGGTTCGGCCCTGGTGGTCGACCGGGAAGGCCGGCTGATCGTGTTCTCCGATGCCGACAAGTTCATGCACCCGGTGTCCGAAATCCACCCGGCGCTGTCGCAGTCCACCCTCAATCAGGCGGCGGATGCCGGACACCTGGTGGAATTCTCCTCGGCGCAGGGAGACAAGCTGGCGATCGTGCGCCCGATCCCGGTCACCGGCTGGAAGCTGGTCCTGATGTTCGACCGCAGCGCGGTATTCCAGCCATTGGCCAACCTGCTGCTGTTCGCGCTGGTCAGCGTGGCGGTGGTGGTGGTGATCCTGGTGCCGCTGGCGGCACTGCTGGTCACCCGGCTGATGAGGGGGATCTCGTTGATCCGCAAGGCCATGCTGGACATTGCCGCCGGCGGCGCAGACCTGACCCGCCGCATCGAGGTCGACGGGGAGGACGAGATCGGCGAGACCGCGTCCGCCTTCAACCGCTTCCAGGCACAGCTACGCGACCTGTTCCGACAGGTACGGGATGACGCCACGCAATTGACGGGAGGCGTGGGGGAAACGGCACGGACCACTGACCAGCTCGCCGAAAACTCCCGCGTGCTGGCCGACCAGGGGGCCGCCAACGCCGCCACCATCGAGCAGCTGACGGTCAGCATTGGGCATATTGCCGAACGAGCGGAAGACGTCAGCCGGCAAGTGGCCCAGACCGGCGCGCTATCGCGGGACAGTGCCCGCGACATCGCACGGGTATCCGAGCAGATCGGCCAGAGTGCACAGGCCGTGCGTGACCTGTCCCGGTTGATGGGCGAAGTGTCGATCAAGGCAGACGACATCGGCGGCATTACCCGCGTGATCCAGGAAATCGCCGACCAGACCAACCTGCTGGCGCTCAATGCGTCCATCGAAGCGGCCCGGGCGGGCGAATCCGGGCGCGGTTTCGCGGTGGTGGCGGATGAAGTGCGCAAGCTGGCGGAGCGGACCCGTGCCGCCACGGCGGAGATTTCCAGCACCATCGAGCAGATGCACCACGCCACCCGCAACGCGACCCAGAGCACCAGCACCACGCTGGAAAACGTGGAAACGGTCGCAACCCTGGCTCACAACGCAGCCGACGGCATCCACGAGATTGAGCGCAACATGCATCACTCGGTGGACAGCGTGTCCGAGATCGCCAACTCCACCAACGAGCAGAAGCAGGCTGCTACGCTGATGGCGCAGAACACCGAGCTGGTGACCGCCAAGCTCAACGAGGCGGATGCTGCCCTGCAGCAGATGCGCCAGACCCTGGAACAGCTGGACCAGGAAGCGAGCAGCATTCACGCCCGCTTCGCGGCCTTCCGGCTATAGCGGCGGCGTTCGACGGGGTCAGGGCTTTGCCATCAGGGCGCTGACCTCGGCTTGGCCAACCGGGCTTAGCCAGGGCCGCAGCGCTTGATAGGGGACGACGAAGGTATCGGCGCAAGCGGCCACCGCATGGGGCAGGTGCGGGTAGAAGGCCAGGCCGCCGCGGCTGGGCCAGATGGAATAGCTGGCATTGTCCGCCAAGACGTCCGCACAGTCCTTGTCGACATTCCCGGCCTGGCGCAGGATCAGCTGCCGCAGGCCTTGCGGAAACTCGTCCTTGCTCAGTTTGAGCCAGCTTTCCAGCTTGGCCTCCGTTCCTTTCGCAAGGTCGTAGGTGGTCACCATATAGCCACCGTCCGGATGGGCGCCCCCGCAGAAATACTCGGATTGTTCCGCCACCGCCAGCCATCGATTGGTCCAGAAGACGGGCTGCAAGTGTGATGAATAGTCGGCCCCTGGCGCTTCACTCTCTTCCGCAGATGCCTCGCAATCGAAGTGATTGCCGATTTCCTGCAGAAACTGCGCTTTCAGCGTGCGGTTCAGCGCGGCATAGTTGGGTGTGGTTTCCAGCAGCTCCAGGCCGACGATATCGCCCTTCAGGGCGGACAGCTCGCGGTATTGCTTGCCCTCGAACTTGCGTGGCTTGCCGGGGTTGACGGGCTGCGCTTCCACGCGAGGGGCGTAGAAGGCGGGGCTGCTGCACAACAACGTGTCGCCGGTTGCCGCAATCCGCTGCAACTGGATGGGAAGAGCATGCCCGCCCTTCGGAGCCGTCCAGGTGCCGGAAAGCTGTCCGCCGGCTGGGCCGTCGAGTTGCCAGTTTCCGGTAGGCTTGCCTTTGCTGGATTCAGTCCAGCGTGCGCCGGAAGGCGTTTCGAACTTCAGCGCCAGGTAGCCGGGGTTGCGCAGGTAGTAGTACCGGGCGTCATCCTGATCGAGGCAGACCATCACCTGCTGCTTGCCGACCGTGCCGCGCCACAGCCCTCGCCAGGCAGGATCGGCGGCATGCGCCGTGGCAGCCAGTAGCAGGCAGGTGGTCAGGAACAGGCGGACGGCACGGATCATGAGGGCTCCCGTTTGTCATGCGGATGGGCAGACGGGAGGATATCGGCGGCGCGGCCCGCTGTCACGCCAGCTTATGGCCAGGCCGGAACGCGGTCGGGCTCTACTTCAGCGGCATCAGCTGAGGTTGCAGGCCTTTCTCAGTCTTTAGCCGGTAGGCCTGCAGCACGGCCTCGGATTCGCGCAGCGGGGTGTTCGTGACCACAAAGTAGTTGCCGCTGCCGGACTGCACCGCTTCCGCATCCGGCACGATGGTCCGCAGCTGCCGGGCGCGGGCCAGCGCCGCCTCGCGGTTGCTGGCCTGTTCCTGCAGGATCACGTAGCGGGGTTCCTCCCGCTGGATGCCCCAACCCGGCGCCGCTGCCTGTTGCACCTGGATGGACGGCCCAGCGTAGGCCGGGTTGATCAGCATCACGCCCTCCAGCAGGCTGTGAAGCTGAGACGCCTCCAGCGGCGTTACCTGCATCGGCGCGGTCTGCCGGATGCCGGTCTCCTGCCGCAGCGCGTCGGCCAGGCGCTGGTTTTCGCTCTGCGCCTGGCCAATGGTATTCACCGTGCTGATGGTATTGACCGCGCCGGCGACGATGGCCGGTACGCCCAGCGCGGCCATGAAGGTATCGCTGAACGAAGCCATCTTCTGATAGGTGAGGATCAGCGTGGCGCAAGCAACGAACAACGCGAATACGCCACCGACGATCAGGTAGGCCACCGGCAGGATGCTGAGGTCCGGATGGCTATTGGTCAGCAGTGCGGCCAGCCTCGGGAAGAAGGCGGCACACAGGCCGGCGAACAGGCCGATCAGCAGCTTCTGCCACCAGGTGGTCGCCTGGGCACGGGGTGGTCGTTCCTCGGCAGGCAGAATCTCGACGGGCACTTGCAACGATTCCTGACTCATGGCTCGACTCCAGTCCGGACAAAGACGCGGATAGCGGCCTACAGGCTCACGAAACCCAAAAGGCATATCCTTTCGTCAAGTTACAACTGTCACCACGAAACTGCCATTCCCCCTGGCGGATTTTCAGGACAATCAGATGATCGGTCGCAACGGGTTTCGGCCTGGATCGATGCACATGGCGACCAGGACAAGAACAGAAGCAGACTCAAGCGCCTAGGCGGGAAGTCCGCAGAATGCCATCCGTTCCCGGTTGATCGGTCAGTTAGCCGACGAATCGGGCGCTGACTTGATCCACAGCTCGGCGAAGGACATCCAGCCGTTTTGTCCGAGCTCCAGCCCGGCGACCCGGCTGGTGGCATGCACCCGTTCGGTCTCGTGCGACAGCGGGATCAGCCATCCCTGCTCGACCAGCGTACGGCCAAGATCGGCATAGGCGTCCATGCGCCGCGCCGACGCTGGCTCGGCCTGGATGGCGGCCAGCCGAGCTTCCAGCCAGGTGGACTCCTGCGCCGGCAGCCAGCGACGGAACGCGTTGTCGGTGGCGAACCATTCGTAACAGCTGAAATCCTTGTCGTCGTGCAGGACCTCGCTGGTCAGGATCAGGTCCGCCGTGTCCTGCCAGCCCCCGGCCTCGAACACCGGATAGGGCAGGATGTGCAGCGTCAGCACGATCCCGGCTTGCTGCAAACGAAGCCGGATCGCCTCTGCCAACGGCACGAGTTGGGGAAAGTCATAGGTCACCAGGCTGAGCCGGGTGCCATCCGGCATCGGAGGGTGCCCGCCACCTGCCAACCGATGCAGCCACTCGGGCAACAGCCCCGCAGCCGGAATGCGCGCCGGGGAAGGAGCAAACAACGTCGACGGAGCCAGCCAATCCGCCAACGCCAGCCGGCGAGCAGCCTCCCCGAATCCGGCCCGGACGGGGTTGCAGATCAGGTAGGTGCAGCCGGATTGCACGCGGCGGACGTCCTGCCGGTCTGCCTGTTCCTGTAACGGCATGCCGAAGGCGATGTCGAAATCCGCCGCGCCCTCGACTGCAGGCACCACCCACAGGTCGATCTCATCCAGCAGCGCCCGTTCGCCGTAGGGATGGTCGAAGGCCTGAAGCGTTAATCGGAATTCGTTATGACGGACCACCCGGAATGCGCCGCTACCAATCGGCATCCGCTCGAAATCCGGCGTGCGCCGTCGCGGCATGATCGACGCATTGGCGACAGCCAGCCGATACGGCCACAGGTAGTCCACCGTTTCCAGCCGACAGGTAAACGAGGTGGGGTCGTGGATCTCTACCTCGGCCAAGTGACGAAACACCGGCCGGAACAGGTCTGCTTCATCCCGTAGCCGCAGAAGGGTATGGCGAACATCTTCCGCAGTCAGCGGACTGCCATCATGGAAGCGCAAATTGGGGCGTAGCCAGAAGCGCCATGCCCGCCCGGCTGCATCCGGCTCCCAGTGGTGCGCCAGGGCCGGCGCCAATCGCTGGGTGGCACGGTTGAAGTGGGTCAGTCGGGCGAAGATTTCCCGCACCAGATGGGCTTCCAGCCGGCTACTGACCCGCAAGGGGTCCAGCGTTTCCAGCGGGCGGTACAGCGGAATGCGCAGGCGCTTGCCCTGCCCTTCCGGCACGCCCAGGAAGCCCGGCAGGCGGGCCGAGACCTGGCGTCGCTGTTCGGGGGCGAGATGCTTAAAAGCCCGCTCCAGCTCGCCCGCTTCCAGCAGATGGGAAACCTCCTCCCAGGCAAGCTGGTCGGGCGTGTGCAGGAAACGTAGCGATGACCGATGGCCGCGCCCCCGACCAGGCGTCCATTGCAGCCAACCCTGTGCCTGCATCCGGGCCAGCAGCAACCTGACGTTGCGCTCGCTGCATGTAAGGGCTTCCGCCAGAGCAGGCAGGCCAGGCTGCAGCGAGGCGGAGTCGCCCAACAACACGTGCAGGCGTCGGTACTGATCCAGCAGTCGCATGATAAAAGGGGAAATTTAACTTTTCGAATCGTCCATTTTTAGTTTCTCCTTTTTTGCGCACACTGGCTATCGTTCCAACGGATTCCTTACTCTGGCCATGACGCGTTTCCCTCCACTGGTCCGCCTGCTGCTGCTTGGCTCACTGCTCCTGACCCTCGGCCGCGCGGCGGCCCTGCCCTTCCTGGCGATCTACCTCACACAGCGGCTGGGGCTGGATCAACAGGGGATCGGGCTGGTTCTCGGTGTCAGTCTGCTGTTGGGTACGGTGTCGGGCCCGTATGCGGGCCACCTGGCAGACCGGTTCGACCGCCGCTGGCTCATCGGCGGGGCACTTGCGACGATGGTGGGCTCCTTCCTGCTACTGCCGGCCGTCACCCATGCGGCCATCGCCGTCCTGCTGCTGGCTGCCGGAGATACTGGCGGTGGGCTGGTCGACATCATCGTGAAATCCTGTTGCGCCGAGCTGCTGCCCGCCGAGCAACGTGGCCGGGCCTTTTCCATCCGCTACATGCTGACCAACATCGGCTATGCAGTCGGGCCGCTGGCGGGCGCTGTTGTGGCCGGCTACGACCAGCGCGGGCCATTCTGGGTGGCGAGTGGTTTGGTGGCGCTGGCTGGTTTGCTGCTGGCGTCCGGCTGGCAGCTGTTCCCCGCCCACCGGACGGAGACGGGACAGGTCACGCCGGACCTCCGGGCAACGCTGAGCGCACTGCGGCAGGATCGCCGGCTGCTGTGGTTCCTGGTTGGGGCGACCCTCAGCGCGGTGGTGTATGCACGCTTCTCGGCCTATCTGTCGCAATACCTGGTGACGATGGCCACCCCCGCAGAAGCTTACCGGACTATGTCCGGCCTGATCGTCACCAATGCGGTGGTGGTGATCCTGTTTCAGTACCTGATCGGCCGGCACATCCGCCCGGACCGGCTGATGCACTGGATCGTGGCCGGTTCGCTACTGTTCGCGCTCGGGCTGGCGGGCTTCATGCATGCCGGCTCGCTGCCGGCCTGGGTGGTAGCGATGGTGGTCTTTACCCTGGGGGAGATCGTGGTGCTGCCGGCAGAATACTTGTTCATCGACACCATCGCGCCGCCTCATCTGAAAGGCAGCTATTACGGTGCACAGAACCTGTCCAACCTGGGCGGTGCGGCGAGCCCGGTGCTGTGCGGTCTGCTGCTGACCCGAGCGACGCCGGTCGCGATGTTCATGGTGCTGATCGGGATGGCGCTGGCCGGCGCCGGGATGTACTTCATGGGCTATCGGCAGATGCGACAGGACCGGACAGGCAAGGTCGCTGCCCTGCCTCTGCCCTGAGCCGGTTTCAGTCCGGACGGATCATGAAGCTGCGATGCAGGCGGAACGGCGTATCGTCGCCGAACCACTGGTCGAACAAGCGCGCGGCTTCGCCACGCTGCTCCAGTTGCATCAGCGTGTCGTTGACGACCGCCAGCAACTGCGGATTACCCTTGCGAACGACCACACCGTAGGGCTCGCTGGCCAGGTCGATCGGCAGGACTTCGTAGTCGTCCCGGTTCGGCAGCTTCTGCAATTGGGACATCAGAAGGTGGGTGTCGGACGTGACCGCATCCAGCTGACCTTGCAGCAGTGCCAACATGGATTGCCGCGGATCGTCGAAATACACCGGCTTGGCTTCTGGCAGGAACTGTCGCAGGTGCTCGTCACTGGTGGTGCCGGGCACCACGCCCACCCGCTTGCCCTTCAGGTCGGCCAATTGGCGGATGCTGCCACGCGGCACCAGAAAGCGCTGGCTGGACAGGAAATAGACGTAGCTGAAGCCGTAGCGCTGCTGGCGTTCTACCGTGCGCGTGGTGGCGGCGGCCACCAGGTCGACCCGCCGCTCGTCCAGCAGGCGAAAGCGATTGGTGGACGACACGGAGACAAACTGCACCCGCACGCCCAGCCGCTGTGCGATGGCCCGGACCAGGTCGATCTCATAGCCATAGAACTGGCCGGATTGCGGGTCCACCGCGCCGAACGGCGGGTAGCCATCCCGCACGCCCGCAACCAGCAGGCCCTTTTCCCGGATGGCCTGAAGATCGTCCGCCGCCAGCCCTGGCAGGGCCAACATCAGCCCGAACAGACACGCCAAAATGGCCCGCAGGCCAATCAAACCGTTACGCATGCACGCACACCATCATCGCCCGCCGCCCCCTGCGGCGGGACTTCCCCCGCTGGAGACGCCGGACTCCCGTGTTGCGGGCGTTCGGCGAGCTCAGCCGTAACACTATAGTCGGGTTTTCCCGGTTACGGAGG
>CBIHQA010000091.1:0-10179 GCA_966211475.1 uncultured Neisseriales bacterium | reverse complement strand
CCGAAGCGATTAACGCTTGGAGAACTGCTTGCGACGGCGGGCCTTGTGCAGACCGACCTTCTTACGTTCGACTTCGCGAGCATCGCGAGTCACGAGGCCGGCGGCCTTCAGCACGCTCTTCAGCGTGGTGTCGTATTCGACCAGAGCGCGGGTGATGCCGTGACGCACGGCGCCAGCTTGGCCGGTTTCGCCGCCGCCAACCACATTCACGCGAATGTCGAAGGTGGACACATGGTTGGTCAGCTCCAGCGGCTGGCGCACGACCATGCGGCCGGTTTCGCGCGAGAAGAACTCGTCAACCGGCTTGCCGTTGACTTCGATCTTGCCGGAGCCCGGGGCCAGGAAGACGCGCGCTACGGCGCTCTTGCGACGGCCGGTGCCGTAGTAGTACTTACCGATCATTTCCTATATCCCCGAGAGATTACAGTTCCAGCGCCTTCGGCTGCTGGGCGGTGTGCGGGTGGGTGTCACCGGCATACACCTTGAGCTTCTTCAGCATCGCGTAGCCCAGCGGGCCCTTCGGCAGCATGCCCTTCACGGCCTTCTCGATCAGACGCTCCGGGAACTTCTCTTGCATTTCGCGGAAGGTACGGGAGTAGATGCCGCCCGGGTGGCCGGAGTGACGGTAGTACACCTTGGCTTCGGCCTTGTTGCCGGTCACGCGCACCTTGTCGGCGTTCACCACGACGATGAAATCACCAGTGTCCATGTGCGGGGTGTAGATGGCTTTGTGCTTGCCACGCAGTCGGTGAGCGATGGCGGCGGCCAGGCGCCCGAGCACCAAGTCGGATGCGTCCACCACAAACCACTCGCGCTGAATATCCTGCGGCTTGGCAGAGTAAGTCTTCATTGGAATTCGTTCCAGTCGCTAAGTCAGTTCGAGAAAGTGCGGGATTCTGGCAGATAAGTCAACGAGTGTCAAACGGGCTTGTGGGTTGATCCGTCGGCCAGTCGCTCAGCCTGAAAAAGCATGGTCCAGAGGTAGGGGAAATTGCCCCGATCCCGGGGGCGACGGCAGGGCGCTACGGGCTTCGGTATATATAAAGGCCGAGGCGTGCTGACGGCCCTGCACGCGTTCGCTTTACAATATCCGCCTTGTCGAAAGGAGGTTCAGGTGAAGGCGCGCATCAAGTGGGTGGAGCAGGCCAGTTTCGTGGCCGAGAGCGGCAGTGGTCACGCTGTGTTGATGGACGGAGCGCCGGATGCCGGTGGCCGGAACCTGGGCCCGCGTCCAATGGAAATGCTGCTGATGGGAACCGGCGGCTGCACGGCTTTCGACGTCGTGCTGATCCTCAAGCGCGGTCGTCACGATGTGCGCGATTGCGAAGTCAGCCTGGAAGCCGAGCGTGCGGAAACCGATCCCAAAGTGTTCACCAAGATCCATTTCCATTTCGTGGTCACCGGCCGCAACCTGAAGCAGGAGGTGGTGAAGCGGGCCATCGAACTGTCGAAGGAAAAGTATTGCTCCGCCTCGATCATGCTGGGCCAGGTGGCGGAAATCACCTACGACTTCGAGGTCCGCGAGGCCGACTGAATCAGACTCGACGGACGCCGGTCGGCCGAGCCTGACCGGTGTCGCGGTGCGGCGGGCGGGCTGACCGCTCGTCGTCCGCCAAACCGGCGGCGGAGGGGCGCGCCTAGCATGGGAGCGGGGCACATTGTGCCTGTTTCCCGTTTCTCCGTACCGCCGAGGCGCATATGCATACCCGTCCCGCAGCGGTGGCGGGCTATTTCTATCCCGCCGACCCTTCCCAGCTTTCCGAGGCCGTCGACCGGCTGCTGACGGACGCGCCCGATACGGCGGGTTCCGAACTGCCGCCGAAGGCGCTGATCGTCCCGCATGCTGGCTATGTTTATTCCGGCCCGACTGCGGCGGCGGCCTATCGGTTGATCCAGCCCTATGCCGACCTGTACCGGCGGGTGGTCATCCTAGGCCCTGCCCATCGGGTGCCAGTCGAATGCTATGCCGTGCCTTCTGTGGGCGCATTCGAAACACCTTTGGGAAATGTTCTGGTAGACGCCGAACTGCGCTTGCTGGCGAGCGCCTTGCCCGGCGCGGAGATTTCCGAGGCTGCGCATGCGCTGGAACACGCGCTGGAGGTGCAACTACCTTTCCTCCAGACGCTACTCCCACGCTTCACGGTGCTACCGGTGGTGGTCGGGGGCGCCCGGCCGGAGCAGGTGGCCGCCTTGCTGGATACGGTCTGGGGTGGCGACGAAACCCTGTTAATCATCAGCTCCGACCTGTCCCATTACCATCCCTACGATGTGGCGCAAGCGCGCGACCGGCGTACCGTCGAGCGCATTCTGGCGCTGGATGACCGGCTGGATGGCCGGGATGCCTGCGGTGCTCGCGCGATCTGCGGGCTGATCCAGGCGGCACCGCGTCATGCGGTGGTGCCGCAATTGCTGGACCTGCGCAATTCCGGTGACACCTCGGGGGACAAGTCCAAGGTAGTCGGCTATGCCGCACTGTCTTGGACGGTGTTGCCGCCTGAGCAAGCGACCAAGGTCGCATCCGACGCGGTGGGGGAAACCTTGCTGGCACTCGCACGGCGGGCAGTTGCTGACGCCTTGGCTGTGGAGTGCGCTCTGACGGTGGTCGATTCGCCAATGCTCGCAGAGCCGGGGGCAACTTTTGTCACGCTGAAGCGGCATGGCCGGTTACGCGGCTGCATCGGCAGTTTGCGCCCCTGGCGGACGCTGCGGGAGGACGTGACCGCCAATGCGGTGGCGGCGGCCATGCGCGACCCCCGGTTCGCGCCGATGACGGCTGCGGAATGGACGGGGCTGTCTATCGAAGTGTCCCTGCTATCGATGCCTGAGCTCTGGCCTGTGCAGGACGAAACGGACGCGATTACCCGCTTACGGCCTGGTGTGGACGGGCTGGTGTTCGAGTATGGCGGCCACTCGGCCACTTTCCTGCCACAGGTGTGGGACGCGCTGCCCGAGGCGGCTTCGTTTCTTGCCCGCCTGAAGGAAAAGGCCGGGCTGCCGGCGGACTTCTGGTCGGATGCGGTCCGGTTGTCGCGTTACACGGTCTCCAAGTGGCGAGAATTGACGCCAATGGCCGCTGCAGATGCGGAGGAGGGCTGATGGATTCCCTGCCGGGCCGCTACTGGCACGCCTTGCCGGATGGGCGCATCCAGTGCGATGTCTGTCCGCGGGAATGCCGCTTGCACGAAGGCCAGCGGGGCGCTTGCTTCGTGCGGCAGCGTAGCGGCGACCAGATCGTGTTGACGACGTATGGGCGTAGCTCCGGCTTCTGTATCGATCCGGTGGAGAAGAAGCCGCTTAACCATTTCTATCCAGGGTCGAGCATCCTTAGCTTCGGGACGGCAGGCTGCAACCTTGCCTGCAAGTTCTGCCAGAACTGGGACATCTCGAAGTCGCGGGAAATGGATCGGCTGATGGATCAGGCATCGCCCGCCATGTTGGCCGATGCAGCGGTGCGTCTGGACTGCAAGAGTGTGGCCTTCACCTATAACGACCCGGTGATCTTCCTCGAGTACGCGATCGACGTGGCCGATGCCTGCCACACCCGCGGTGTGCAGGCGGTGGCGGTCACCGCCGGCTACATCTCGCCCGATGCACGGCGCGAGTTCTATTCGAAGATGGACGCGGCCAATGTCGACCTGAAAGGCTTTACCGATGCCTTCTACCGCAAGCTATGCGGGGCGAGCCTCCAGCCGGTGCTGGATACGCTGGTCTACCTGAGGCACGAAACGTCGGTCTGGTTCGAGATCACCACCCTTCTGATTCCGGGCGAGAACGATTCGGACGAGGAGATCACAGCGGAATGCGCTTGGATTGCCCGAGAGCTTGGGCCAGACGTGCCGCTGCACTTCACCGCCTTCCATCCCGACTACAAGATGACGGACCGTCCGCGCACGCCGGGCACGACCCTGACCCGGGCGGCCGAGATCGGCCGCCAGGCAGGGCTGCATTACGTATATACCGGGAATGTGCACGACGCGGCGGGTGGCAGCACCCATTGCCCGGGCTGCGGCACGGCGGTGATCGTGCGGGACTGGTACGAGCTCCTGGACTACCGGCTGGACGAGCAAGGGCGCTGCAAGCACTGCCACACGGCAATCCCGGGGCGCTTCGGGTCTTATCGCCAGGCATTCGGGCACCGGCGTATTCCGGTGCGGCTGGCGGAGCGAGTGTGAGCGCTTAGACCCAGTAGCTGGCGCGGGTCATTACCCGGCTGGACAGCTTCATCAGCGCCTTCACCGGGAACGGCAGGGCGGCGGCGCCGTGCTCGACCGCCTGGTCGGCATGGTGCAGTTCGTCTTCGCGCATCTGGCCGAGGATGGCGCGGCTCTTCTCATCCTGCGGCGGCAGGCGCCCCATGTGGTCATCCAGGTGGGCGGCGACCTGATGTTCCGTCTCCGCCAGGAAACCCAGGTTCCACTTGTCCCCTAGCAGGCCGGCGGTCACGCCGATGGCCAGTGAACCGGTGTACCACAGCGGGTTGAGCAGGCTCTTGCGTCCGCCCAGCTCGCGGATGCGGTGCTCCGTCCAGGCGAGGTGCTCGGTCTCCTCGAAGGCGGCGCCGACGAAGGCCTCGCGGTTCTTCGGGTCGCGCGCGGTCAACGCTTGCCCTTGGTAGAGCGCCTGGGCGCAGATTTCCCCGACATGGTTCACCCGCATCAACCGGGCGGCATGGTGTTTTTCCGGCTCACTCAGCTCCACATCTGGCAGGTCGCGGTCGGGCAGCGGACGGCGGGTCGGTGCGGGGGCGAACAGGGTTCGGATGCCTTTGTCGAATTCGACAATGGCGCGGTCCAGCAGGCTGAGCATCATGGGAGACAGGCGAGATTCATTGGCCGTGATGATAGCGCGGCCACGCCCCGGCGGCGAGGCCGGCCAGGACCGCGGCCACCAGTCCAAGGTTGTAGGGCAGGGTCAAGGCGGCGATGGCGACGACCGCCGCTACGATCGCTGCACGCCGGTCGTGGGAGTCTCGCAGGAAGGGGCCGAGCATGGCGATCAGGGCGAGCGTGCCCGCAAAATCGATCTGCCAGGCCGGCGGGATGCGTGCTCCGACCAACACGCCGACGGTGGCCATGCTGTGCCAGGACAGGAAGGCGCCGGTTGATGCGCCGCTGTAGTAGGCCCGAGGGGCGGTCAGCGCGTGGCCCTGCCGTTCGCGAAAGGCCAGCAGGCCAAAGGCGCGGTCGGACATCGCATAAGCCGCCACGGTGCGGGACAGCAAACCGGTGCCGTCGAATAGCTTCCTGACCGATGCGCTGTAGATGACGAAGCGCAGGTTGACCACCATTGCGGTCAGGAAGATCACCCAGATCGGTGCGTGCAGGACGTAAAGCGGCAACATCGCCAGTTGAGCCGTGGCGGCATAGGCGACGAAGTTGAGGATGATCGCCTTGGCGGGGCCGAAGCCTGCGGCGGCCATGGCGGTGCCGGTGACCAGTGCCCACGGTGCTTGTCCGACCGATTGCGGCAGGAAATCGCGCAGGCCCAGCAGGAAGTCGGCGCGGGCTTGGGGATTCGCCATGTCAGCCCACCATCCAGCGCAAGGCGAACAGGGCGGCCATGCCGACGCCAAGCGTGAGCAGGGTATGGCGCGTGATCACTGCGATGGCGAGTGCCAGCAGGCCGGCCCACATCCGCAGATGGTAAGGGTCCGCCACGCCGGCTGGCGCATAAAGGGCTGGCGCCGAAATGGCAGCCAATGCGGCTGCGGGAGCGAAGCGGAGTGCACGGTCCGCCCAGCCGGGCAACTGCATATGGCGCAGCGGGAGCAGCAGGAAGGCGCCCCGGCTGAGTAGGGTGGACGCGCCGAGTGCGGCGATGACGCCCCAGGTGTACCAATCCATGGATCAATCCAGCGGGCCGAAAGCGGTGGCGTCAGTCATAGAACTGCATGTCGAGATAGGGGTTGAGGCGGCAGGCTGCTAGCCGGCTGGTGAGGTCGCCGTGGTGGATTTCCAAGCGATGCCCGTCCGGGTCGAGAAAATAGAGGGATTCACCCTCGCTGCGGTTGTCCTTCCATTCCGCGATGCCAGCGGAACGCAGTATGGAAGCGGTTTCCGCGAAATCGGCGACCGAGAAGGCGTAATGGGTGTAGTCCGCGCTCGGGATGTGTTGTCTGGCCTGGTCGACTGACAGGCACAGCCACAGGCCCGGCAAGCTGAGATAGGCGCCACCGGCCCAGCGGGCATGTGGCCGGAAGCCAAGCAGGTCGACGTAGAAGGCAAAGCTGCGGTCAAGATCAGAGACCGCCAGCGTGAGATGGTTGAGGCCCGTCAGCATGAGGCTACAGCTTCGGCAGCCGGAAGTCGGCGCGGTGCGCAAATAGTCTGAGTGCGACGCCTGCCGCCAAGATCAAGGGCGCATGGGTGGTGTAGTCGATGCGGTACCAGCGCAGGCCGAACAGGATTGCGCCGATCAGGACGGCGACCGTGCCGTAGAAGTCTTCGCGGAGGATGCTGGGCACCTCGTTGATCAGCACGTCGCGAACAATGCCGCCGCCGATGGCGGTCACGAAGGCGAGCAGCGTGGTGCCGAACAGGTTGAAGCCATGGTCGAGCGCGGCGGCGGCCCCCGCCAGCGAGAACGCCACCAGTCCCAGCGAATCGGCAATGGTCAGTAGGGCCGCCAGGGTGCGATGCCTCCAGCGGTGCAGGCGGACGGCAGTGGCAACCGCCAGTGTGACCGCGATGACGAACAGCGGGCGCAAATACCAGGCATCGCTGGAATAGAACACCAGCGGCGTGCGGTTGAGCATCAGGTCGCGAATGATGCCGCCGCCGACGGCGGTCAGCACGGCGAGGATCACCACGCCCAGCAGGTCCAGTTGCTTGCGGGCGCCGACCAGGTAGCCCGACAGGGTGAAGGCGACCGTCCCGACCAGGAAGACCCAGTTCATCGGCGCCGTTATTCTTCGCGCGCGGGGAGCAGCACCGACCGGTTGCCGTTGGTCTCCATCGGGCTGACCAGGCCGGCGACCTCCATCTGTTCGATCAGGCGGGCGGCGCGGTTGTAACCGATGCGTAACTGACGTTGCACCGCAGAGATCGACGCACGGCGGGACTTCAGCACGAAGGCGACCGCTTCGTCGTACAGCGGATCGTTCTCGCTGTCGCCTTCCAGGATGCTGCCCTTGAACGGATCGCCGCCCGGGCCGCCGCTGTTCTCCCCGACGCTGCCTTCCAGGATGCCTTCGATGTAGTCGGGCTCGCCGTATTGCTTGAGGTAGTCGACCACGTGGTGGACTTCGTCGTCGGCCACGAAGGCACCGTGCACACGCTGTGGATAGCCGGTGCCGGGTGGCAGGTAGAGCATGTCGCCCATGCCGAGCAGGGCTTCTGCGCCCATCTGGTCCAGGATGGTGCGGGAGTCGATCTTGCTGGACACCTGGAAGGCGATCCGGGTCGGGATGTTGGCCTTGATCAGGCCGGTGATCACGTCGACCGACGGGCGCTGGGTAGCCAGGATCAAGTGGATGCCGGCGGCACGGGCTTTCTGCGCCAGGCGGGCGATCAGCTCTTCGATCTTCTTGCCGGCCACCATCATCAGATCGGCCAGCTCGTCGATGATCACCACGATCAGCGGCATGTGCTCCAGCGGCTCCGGCGTTTCCGGCGTCAGAGAGAAGGGGTTGCCGAGCTTTTCGCCGCGCTTCTGTGCCTCGGCCAGCTTCTGGTTGTAGCCGGCCAGGTTGCGCACGCCCATGTGCGACATCAACTTGTAGCGCTTTTCCATCTCCGCCACGCACCAGTTGAGCGCGTTGGCGGCCTGCTTCATGTCGGTCACCACCGGCGCCAGCAGGTGCGGGATGCCTTCGTAGACCGACATTTCCAGCATCTTCGGGTCTACCAGGATCAGGCGGACCTGCTCCGGCGTGGCCTTGTAGAGCAGCGACAGGATCATCGCGTTGATGGCCACCGACTTGCCGGAGCCGGTGGTGCCGGCCACCAGCAAGTGAGGCATTTTGCCGAGGTCGGCCACCACCGGCTGACCGGAGATGTCCTTGCCGAGCGCAATGGCCATCGGCGAGCCCATGTCGCCATAGCATTTGGCGCCGATGATCTCGGACAGGCGCACGGTTTGCCGCTTCGGGTTGGGCAACTCCAGCGCCATGTAGGTCTTGCCAGGGATGGTCTCCACAACCCGGATGGCGGCCAGGCCCAACGCACGGGCCAGGTCCTTGGACAGGTTGACGATCTGGCTACCCTTCACGCCGGAGGCGGGGTCGATCTCGTAACGGGTCATCACCGGGCCGGGGTAGGCGGCGACCACCGTCACCTGCACACCGAAATCGGCCAACTTGCGTTCGATCAGGCGGGAGGTGTACTCCAGCGTGCTGGCGGCAACCGTTTCGACGGTGTCGGGTGGCGCGGCCAGCAGCGACAGCGGCGGCAACAGCGAATCCGGCAGGTCGCTGAACAGCGACGCCTGCTTTTCCTTGATCGCCTGGCGGGAGGGCTCGATCTTCACCGAGGGGATCGCCTGCGGTACTTCGCGAGGCCGCTCCGTGACAGGTTCCCGCACAGGGGCCGGTTCGCGAGGACGTTCGGCAACCACAACCGGAGGGGCGTCGACTTCGGGCTCGTCCCACGGCGGCACGGGTTCGTCCGCAAAGCTGTCCGAGGATGACAGATCCAGGATCGGCTCACGATGGCCAACCGGCGTGTCGAATTCCTCGTCGGCGTTGCTGATGACTGGTTCGCGGGCCACCGGGCGTTGCAGGGGCTCGACCTTCACGCCCGGAACGATCACCTCAATCGGCGCGCGTTCCGACTGGCGCTTCTTTTCTTCGGCAACTGCGGCCTCGCGCTGCGCAGCCGCTGCCTGGCCCGCCCGCCGGTCCTGGCGTGCCTGCCAGATCCGTACCAGGAACAGGCTGGCGTCTTCCACCCACCCGCCAAACCGCTCGATGAAAGCCAGCCAGGACAGGCCGGTGAACAGCGACAGACCGACTGCCATGCTGACCAGCAATGCCAGCGTGCCGCCGGTGAAACCGAACACGTGCGCCAGCGGCGAAGACACGGCGGCACCGAGCATGCCGCCCGGTGAGTCGGGCAAGGAAATCTTCAGCGTGTACAGCCGCAGCGACTCCAGTCCACTGCTGGAGACCAGCAGCAGCAGGAAGCCGGACAGCGACAACAGCAGCATCGGGTGACGCTCGCCATCGCTGGGTGCCAGTCGCCGGTAACCCCAAAAGATGCCCGCCAGGCACAGCACCACCCACCACCAGGCCGAGACGCCGAACAGGTAGAGCGAGAGGTCGGCCAGCCATGCGCCGAACTGCCCGCCGGAATTGTGCAGCGTGGCGTGGTTGGCGGAATGCGACCAGCCCGGATCGGCGCGGTCATAGCTGACCAGGATCAGGACCAGATAGATGGCGGCCGCGACCAGCAGCAACCACCAGGATTCCCTCAACAGGGCAACCAGGTGGGGCGCGAGGCGCGGCGAGGCGGCGGGGCGGCTTTGGCGTTTGGAAAGCGACATGCGGTGCTACGTATCCAATGCGTTGTCGCGCCGATTATATAGCCGGAAGGGAGCCCCCTCACGTAAAATAACCCGTTTCCGATAAACCGGCTTCCCACGATGTCCCAAACCACGCCCGCTTCCAAGGTGAAGACGCGCTTTGCGCCTAGTCCGACCGGCTTCCTGCATATCGGCGGCGCCCGCACGGCTCTGTTTTCCTACGCTTATGCTCGTCACCACGGTGGCACTTTCGTGCTGCGCGTGGAGGATACGGACCTGGAGCGCTCCACGCCCGAGTCGGTGAAGGCGATCTTCGATGCGATGGAATGGCTGGAGCTGGACTACGACGAGGGCCCGTTTTTCCAGATGCAGCGGATGGACCGCTACAAGGAAGTGCTGGCCCAGATGCTGGCCGCCGGCACCGCCTACCATTGCTACTGCAGCAAGGAAGAGCTGGAGCAGATGCGCGCCGAGGCCGAGGCGAAGGGCGAAAAGCCGCGTTACGACCGCCGCTGGCGCCCGGAGGCGGGCAAGACCTTGCCGGCGCCGCCTGCTGGCGTGCAGCCAGTGGTACGCTTCCGCAACCCGATCGGTGGCAGCGTGGTGTGGGAAGACACGGTGAAAGGCCGCATCGAGTTCAGCAACGACGAGCTGGATGACCTGATCATCGCCCGGCCGGACGGCACGCCGACCTACAACTTCTGCGTGGTGATCGACGAC
>CBIHQA010000090.1:0-10245 GCA_966211475.1 uncultured Neisseriales bacterium | reverse complement strand
CCGCCGCCGACATGAAGAGCGGCCACATCAACGATGGTGCCTTCGCCTCCGCCCTACGGGACCTGGACCGGCAACCACTGGACGCCCGTATCTGGACGGTCCGCAAGACGCACATCGACTACCGCGTCTACATCACCGACCCCAAGGGCGTGGTGATGTTCGACTCCGCCGGCCTGGACGTCGGCAAGGACTACTCGCGCTGGAACGACGTCTACCGGACGCTGCGCGGCGAATACGGCGCCCGCAGCACCATGACCGACCCGAACGACGACCGCTCCACCGTGATGCACGTCGCCGCGCCGATCCGCGATGGCGACAAGTTGATTGGCGTGCTGACGGTGGCCAAGCCCAACCTCACGGTGCAGCCCTTCCTCGAGCGCAGCCAGCAGCATGTGCTGCGGGCCGGCTTGTGGCTGTTGGGGGTCTCGCTATGCATCGGCATTCTGTTCGCGCTGTGGATCACTGGCTCGCTCAACCAGTTGCTGCGCTATGCCGAGCAGGTCAGCCGCGGAGAAAAAGCTGTGCCGCCCGCGCTCGGCAGCACCGAGCTGGCGACGCTCAGCCGCGCCCTGGCCGGCATGCGTGAGAAGCTGGAAGGCAAGCAGTACGTCGAACGCTACGTGCACACCCTGACCCACGAGATGAAAAGCCCGTTGACCGCCATTCAGGGCGCGGCAGAATTGCTGGGTGAAGACGTCCCGCCGGCGCAGCGTCGCCGCTTCGCCGACAATGTGCGCGAACAGGCCGAACGCCTGCGTCAGCTGGTCGACCGCATGCTGGGCCTGGCCAGCGTGGAATCACGCCAACGCCTGGAACAGGTCGCCACGGTGGAGTTGGCGAGTCTGATCGACCAACTGCTGGCCGACCGCGAAACCTCGCTGCAATCACGCCAACTGCAACTTGATCGCACGGCGGTCACGCCCTGCAAGGTGAATGGCGATGCCTTCCTGCTCGGGCAAGCCATCGGCAACCTGCTGGATAACGCCATCGATTTCAGTCCGGCTGGCGGACGGCTGGAGATTGGCCTGTCCGGCGACGATCAGCAGGTCACGCTGACGGTCGCCGACCAGGGCGAAGGCGTGCCGGATTTTGCACAGGACCGGGTGTTCGAACGCTTCTTCTCCCTGCCCCGCCCAGCCACCGGTGCCAGGAGCACCGGGCTAGGCCTGCCCTTCGTCCGTGAAGTCGCCGAACTGCATCATGGGCAGATCACACTCGCCAACCGGGCGGAGGGCGGCGCCATCGCCACCTTGTCGCTGCCCCGCGTCTTGGCGTGAGGCACCGGCCGTCGAACACGGTATGAGCTGATCTCAGCTTGTCGACTCCAGCCAGGGCGCCAACGGTTCGAACTGCATCCAGGCCTCGGTCGGCACGCGCGACCTGACCACTGCCGTCTGCCCCCCTTCCACCAACACCTCGGGGATCAGCGGCCGGGCATTGTAGGTGGACGACAGCGACGCCCCATAGGCCCCTGCCGTGTGGAACACCAACAGCTCACCGGGCGCCGGCAAGGGCAGCTCCCGAGCCCGCGCAAAGGTATCGGTGCTCTCGCAAATCGGCCCCACTACATCGCATGCCACCATCGGGCGCGGCGTGGCCGACTCGCGGGCAGGCGTGATCGCATGCCAGGCGTCGTACAGCGCCGGCCGCATCAGGTCATTCATGCCGACATCCACCACCACGACCGGACGGCCGCCCGTCTCCTCGCCGCGCTTCACATAAAGCACGCGGCTGACCAGCACGCCGGCCTCCGCCACCAGCGCGCGGCCGGGTTCGACGGTCAGCGCACATCCCAGGCCGCCCAAGGTGTCATCGACCAGGGTGACGAAACGTTCTGGCGCCAGCATGCCGCGCGATGGGCCACCGTAGTCCACCCCGAGGCCGCCGCCCAGGTCCAGCCGTTCGACGCGGCAGCCTGCCTCGCGCAGTGTCAGCACCAGTTGCCGCATGCGCAGGAAAGCCCGCCGGTAGGCCTCCTCGTCGACGATCTGCGAGCCGATGTGCATGGCCAGCCCCACCAGCGCCAGCGCAGGCCAACGATCTGCCTCCTGGTACAACTGCATGGCCGTCTGCCAGGCAATGCCGAACTTGTCGCCCTTGCGGCCAGTGCTGATCTTGGGGTGAGTTCCCGCCTCCACGTCCGGGTTGACCCGCAGCGCCACCGCCACGCGGCCCGCCTTGTCCGGCCCCACTTCGGCTGCAACGGCTTGCAGCACCGACAGCTCCCCGACCGACTCCACATTGATCTGATGCACGCACTGCTCGACGGCAAACCGTAACTCCTCGACCGTCTTGCCCACACCAGAAAACACGATCCGATCCGCCGGGATGCCGGCCGCTAGTGCACGTGTTAGCTCCCCGCCCGAAACCACGTCGGCACCACAGCCCAGCCGGGCCAAGGTGCGCAGCACCGACAAGTTGCCGTTCGCCTTCACCGCATAGCAGATCCGGGCACCGATCGGGGCCATGGCCTGCGCAAAACGCGTGTAGGCGGCAGTAAGTTGCCCGCCGGCGTAGCAGTAGAACGGCGTGGCAACTTGTGCCGCCAGTTGATCGAGCGGCACGGCGTCGGCATGCAGCACGCCGTTTTGCCAGTGAATGCCAGCCAGCGGCGGGGATGCGATATCGAAGGTAGTCATGGCGATCTGTAAACAGTTCAGGAGCCCGCATTGTTGGCGCCTCGCCCATATTCAGTAAAATATCAATCTATCCACCATCGATTCATTTTTGATATGGAAAACGCCGCACCCCGCCCCGCAGTCCCAATCACCCTGCGCCATGTCGAAGTCTTTTGGGCGGTGATGACCGCCGGCAGCGTCACTGAAGCGGCTGCCCTGCTCTCCACGTCGCAGCCGACGGTGAGCCGCGAACTGGCGCGTTTCGAGCACCTGACCCGGCTGACGCTGTTCGACCGCGTGCGTGGCCGGCTGCGGCCGACCGCGCAGGGCCTGGCGCTGTTCGACGAAGTACGGCGCGCCTACTTCGGGCTGGAGCGGATTGCCGACGCCGCCTCGGCGATCCGGCAGTTCGAGCAGGGTCAGCTGGCCGTGGTCTGCCTGCCCGCCCTGTTGCAATCGTTCCTGCCCGCCGTCTGCCGGGACTTCCTCGCTGACCACGGCAGCGTCGGCCTGAACCTGACGCCACAGGAATCGCCGCTGCTGGAGGAATGGCTATCGGCACAGCGCTACGACATCGGCCTGACCGAAGGCGAAAAACCCCCACCCGGCACCCGCAAGGAAGCGCTGCTGGCGGTCGACGAGGTGTGCGTCCTGCCGCCCGGCCATGCGCTGGCCAGCAAACCCGTACTGCTGCCGTCGGACTTTGCCGGCCAGCCCTTCCTGTCGCTGGGGGTGACCGACCCGTACCGGCAACAGCTCGACCAGGTGTTCCTGCAAGCCGGCATCGAGCGGCGCATGGTGATGGAAACCCATAGCGCGGCCGCCTTGTGCGCCATGGCCCTGCAAGGCATCGGGGTAGCCGTCGTCAACCCGCTGACTGCGCTTGACTACGCCAAGCAAGGTCTGCAAATCCGGCGCTTTGCTGTTTCCATCCCCTTCATCGTCAACCTGGTGCGCCCTGACCACCGGCCGTCGTCGGTGCTGGTCGACCGCTTTGCCGATGCGGCCCGCAAACAGGCGGCTGATATTTCCCGGCAGCTGAAGCAGCATCATCTGACCGGCTGAGCCGGGACTTCACATCGGCTTCACACTCGCCCCATCGTCCCCTCAAACACGCCGCACACACTCCAGGCCATCTTCCACGGCAAGGAGTGCCCTCATGTCCCGCGTGTTGTTCGGCAAGCTGGCGATCATCGCCAGCCTGATGCTGCTGTTGCTGATCCCGTTACAGATGATTTCGGGATTGGTCTATGAACGGAAAGGCCAGCGGGATCATGTGCTGGAGGATATTGCGCAGAGCGCCAGCGGCCCGCAGCAGATCACCGGCCCAGTGCTGGTGATCCCCTACCAGGTCAAGAGCATCACTCAGGAGCGCAATATCAACACCGGTGCGGTGAGCAGCAAGGAAGTCTTTACCGACCACCAGCTCACCATCCTGCCGGAACGTCTGGACATCACCGGCCAGGCCACCACCGAAACCCGCTACCGCGGCCTTTACCGCGCACTGATGTACACCGCCGAAACCCAGTTGAACGGCCAGTTCCAGGTCAACAACGGCACGCTGTTCAACGACCCGAACGTTCACGTCGGCCAACCCTACGTTGCCGTCGGCGTCAGCGACGTGCGCGGTATCCGCAATACCCCCAAGCTCTCCTGGCAAGGTGTGCCGTTCGCCTTCCAGCCCGGCGCGAAGCTGAGCGTACTGGGTAGCGGCATCCACGCCCCACTCCCCAGTTTCGATCCGAAAGTCGCGACGACCTATCGCTTCTCGCTGCCGCTGACCGTGCTGGGCATGGAGAACATCAGCTTCACCCCGGTCGGCAAGGACACCAACGTCAAACTGGGCGCCAACTGGCCGCATCCTTCGTTCTACGGCCGCTTCCTGCCGGCCTCCCGCGAAATCCGGCATGAGGGCTTCAATGCTGATTGGCAGACCAGTTGGTTCGCCACCAATCTGGATCAAGAGTTCCAGCAGGCGGTCGCCAAGGGCGAAAGCAGCTTCCATACGCAGGACTTCGGCGTGTCCTTCATCCAGCCGGTCGACGTCTACCAGCAGACCGAACGCGCCATCAAATACGGCCTGCTGTTCGTGCTGCTCACCTTCACGGCTTTCTTCCTGTTCGAAATGCTGAAGACGCTGCGCATCCACGCCGTGCAATACGGCCTGGTCGGCGCGGCACTGGCGATGTTCTACCTGTTGCTGATCGCCCTGTCCGAGCACATGACCTTCCTGCCAGCCTACCTGATCGCCAGCGGCGCCTGCATCGGCCTGCTGACCTTCTATCTGAGCCACGTGCTGCATCACTGGCTGCGTGGCATGGGCTTTGGCGCGATGCTGTCCCTGCTCTACGCCACGCTCTATGGCCTGCTGCAATCGGAAGACAACGCCCTGCTGCTCGGCGCGCTGCTGCTGTTCGCCGTGCTGGCCGCCGTGATGGTGCTCACCCGCCGGCTGGACTGGTACAGCATCGGCAGCCTCGGGGCGATGGAATCGTCCGCACCGTCGAAGCAGGAACTCGACATCAAGGAGCCGGACGTCGCTGGCGAGCCGTCCGCATGATCGTTGCCCACGCACCCGGTGGCTTCCTGCTGACCACCTGGCTGCTCCGCACCACGCCCGTCGCCTCGCGGCGGCGGGCACTATGGTGGGGAATCGCAGGCAGCGTGGCACCCGACCTGGATTGGTTGTGGCTTCTGCAAGCGGCACATCCTCGCAACCATCACACCTATTGGACGCACTGGCCGGTCACCTGGCTGCTGCTGATCCTGACAATGCAGTTACTGCGGCGCCGATGGTCATGGGCCACCTACGGCTGGCTGTTCGCACTCAACGGCATGCTGCACATGTTGCTGGATACGGTGGCCGGACGGATCTGGTGGTTCTCGCCGTGGGTGGACCATGCCTACTCACTGTTCACCGTGCGACCGATGCTGACACCCTGGTGGGTGAACTTCCTGGTCCATCCGACCTTTGGACTGGAACTGTTGATCTGCGCCGCGGCCGGCTGGGTGTGGTATCGCAACCGGCGAACCGCGCAAGTCCTCACCCTGGAGTCCTGACCATGTCACGAAATCGTTTTCCGCCAAGTGCGCTCTGGTTCGCCTTTGCGCTCCCGCTGATCTGCTTCGGCCTGGTGCTGATCGGCCAGCCTATTGCCCTCGGCGTCTTCCTGCCGTTCGAAATCCTCATCACGCTTGGCATCCCGCTTGGCATCGCATCCATCGGGTTTGGCGTGGCCGCGGTAGTCTGGCAACTGACCGCAAAAGGCTATTTCGACACCCGGCTCTCTGAAGCAAGGCTGCAATCCCTGCCACTGACCATGGCCCTGATTGCCGGCCTGCTACCCTTGCTGAGCGCGGGCATCATCATGGCGGGCTGGCTGTGCACCCGCGACAGCGTGTTCGAGGCGGCCGGCATGCTGAACATCCTGATCGGACTTGTCGTTTTCGGGTTTGGCGTTGGAAGTGTCACCTGGCACCTCCTGGCCTATGGAACGGCAAGCATCCGGGTGCTGAAAGTCCGAATTCCCGTGTGGGGTGTCGCCTTGCTTCTGATCTCGAACTTCCCGGTCGCTTATGCCTGCGTCTCCTACGCGCTCTCCGGCATCGACTGACCCGCACGGCGCAATCCACTAGCGAACGTGTAGGACTGAAAAAACAAACGGCACCCGAAGGTGCCGTTTGTCTTGATACCCGGAAGCGCGAACAGTCGCTTACTTCACCGCCACCACTTCCCACTTGCCGTTCTTCACGGTGTAGATGGTCACCGGGGCGTTCTTCGGTTCGCCGTTGGCGTCGAACTGGTAGGTACCGGTCACGCCCTTGAAGTTGATACCGGCGAGCTTCGGCAGGTACTTGGCCGGCTCCACGCTGTTGGCCTTCTGCATCGCGTCGGCCACCATGTACACGGCGTCGTAGAACTGCGGGGCGAACAGGGTCACGTCGCGGCCGTTCTTGGCCTTGTACTTCTTCTCGAAGGCCGGGCCACCAGGCTGCTTGTCGATCGGTGCGCCCGCCACGGCGGCGAAGTGGCCTTCGGACGGCTTTTCACCAGCCAGGCTGATGAACTGGTCGGTGTTCAGCATGTCGCCGCCCATGATCTTGGCGTTCATGCCGAGCGAGGCCATTTGACGGGCCATCGGCGCAGCTTGCGCGTCGGCGCCACCGTAGAACAGCACTTCCGGCTTGTTGGCCTTGATGGACGTCAGGATGGAGGTGAAGTCGGTCGACTTGTCGGTGGTGAATTCACGGCGGGCGATCTTGCCGCCAGCAGCCTTCACGGCCTTTTCGAACTCGTCAGCCAGGCCTTGGCCGTAGGCGGTGCGGTCATCCACCACCACGATGTTCTTGGCCTTCAGGGACTTCACTGCGTAGTCGCCGAGGATCTTACCCAGGTAGGCGTCGTTGCCGACCAGGCGGAAAGCGCTCTTGAAGCCTTGCTTCAGGTACTGCGGGTTGGTGGCGACCGACAGTTCCGGGATGCCGGCGTCGGCGTAGATCTTGGAGGCCGGGATGGTCACGCCGGAGTTGAAGTGGCCGATCACCGCGTTGACCTTGGCGTCCACCAGCTTCTGCGCGACCTGGGTGCCGGTGCGCGGGTCAGCCTGGTCGTCTTCGGAGATGACCTGGAACTTGACCTTCTGGCCACCGATGGTCAGGCCCTTGGCGTTCAGTTCTTCCACCGCCAGCAGCACGCCGTTTTCGTTGTCCTTGCCGTAGTGGGCTTGCGGGCCGGTCAGCGGGGACGAAAAGCCGAGCTTCACCACGGTGTCGGCCAGCGTCAGGCCAGACGTGCCAGCCAGGGCCACGGCAACCGCGGTCATTGCGAATTTGCTGATGCGCTTCATTGCGATGCTCTCCTCGTAACTTCAGTCCATGGATCCCACCGACGGCACGGGAATCGCGCGGCCGGCCAGCCACCGCGTCGAAGGGGGACGGCGTGGCATGCAGGACAGGGCGCATGGGCCGTAACGGCCTCTCGTTCACCCACCCTGTCGGATGTTCATGATATTTCCCAAAAATAAGAACATGGTTCGTATCTTCCTGCCTTCGGCTGATGTAAATTCAGTAAATTGGCAAGCAGACAGAACAATTGACGGGACGCATCACCATGGCTCAGCTGGATCGCATCGATCGCTCCATTCTCAAGCAACTGCAGGAAGACGGCCGCATGACCAATGTGGAGCTCGCCAAGCGCATCCACCTGTCCCCGGCGGCCTGCCTGGAACGGGTCAAGCGCCTGGGCCAGGCCGGCTACATCAAGAAGTACATGGCCGTGCTAGACCCGCAAATGCTCGGCGCCGGACTGCTGGTCTTCGTAGAGGTAGTGCTGGACCGGATGACGCCGGAGTCTTTCCAGGGCTTCAAGGACACGGTCAAGAAGATGCCGCAGATCCAGGAATGCCACATGGTGGCAGGCGGCTTCGACTATCTGATCAAGGCACGGGTGAAGGACATGAACGAATACCGTGTGTTCCTGGACGGCTTCCTCGGCTCGGTGAAGGGCGTGCGGGAAACTCACACCTACGCAGTGATGGAAGAGGTGAAGAACGAGCTGGGGCTGGCGCTGTAGGCGGATCGCCGCACGGGGCGACCCAGCCTTGCCTGGTGCTTAGTCAGGCGTGAATGCCAGTACCTCGCCCTCATTCATCATCGGCACGAACAAGGTCGTGCCGTCGCTGCCAAGGTCGGCGCTGCCGGCCTTCAAGGACTTGATCTTCTCCGGTGCACTACCCGGCCGGTAACGCCAGACCAGCCCGGCCAGATAGTCGGTGACCACCAGCCCGCTGCGGGTCATGACGATTCCGTCGATGTTGCCCAACCGTTCCGCGCCCGGCAGTGGCGTGATCGACCGGCTCGCCACGTCCACCGACAACAGCCCGCCGGGCACCTCGGTGGAAAAATCGGCGCGAATGCCCTTTCCCCAGCTGCCCACGATCAATCTGTCGCCATCCGCCAGGATGCCGTTGGGCGAGGCCAGGCGTTCATCCCTCAGCCACAGGTCGATACTGCCGTCCTGATAGCGGTAGATGGCGTTGGTCATCATGTCGGTGACGTAGACCCGTCCGGCGGCATCCACCGTCACATCATTGAGGAACACCGCGCCGTCCGGTGTCAGGGTTTGCAGGATGCGCCCGGTATTGGCATCCACCACGCGAAAATGCGTGATGTCGGCGACGAACACCCGGCCACCGAAGATCGCCAATCCCTTCGGGGCATCCATGCCGGTCGCCCATTGCGCGTTAAGCACCTTGCCATCCAGCGACAGCAGGGAAAGGTAGCCGTTGCCGTCATGATCCGCCGGACCGCCGTTCATGTTGCTGACGATGAGCCGCTGATGGTCGCGGTCATAGAGGGCGGATTCCGGCGTCTTCAATCCCCCCTGCCGCCACAATTCTCCTGCCTGTGCGGTCGATGCCACCATCAGGGCGGCAGCCAGCATTTGCACCGCCTGTTTGAAACGCTGCATGTCGATTCTCCTTGCTTGCATGACGAAGGAGAGTTTAGCTTTTCAATACTTTGTTAAATTTATCCAACCAGCTCGTATCGCTTTTCGATACGCAATCACTCAAATTGGTCGCAATGTCATGAACGCGCTTATCTTCGACACCCTCAAGCGCAGCCTGAAGGCCAAAGGGCTGACCTATCGGACGCTGGCCGAGCGGACAGGCGTGTCCGAGCCGACCATCAAGCGCATCTTTCACGAGAAGAACTGCAAGCTCGACCGCCTGATGGAGCTCTGCGACGCCATCGGCGTCCCCTTCGAAAGTGTGATGGGAGCGATGAATCGCGGCCCTGCGCCGGCGAAGACCATCGACCGGGACGTCGAACGACAACTGGCCAGCAACCCTTCGCTGCTGTTCGTTTTTTTGCTGCTGTCGGAGCGGTTTACGCCAGAATCGATCATGCAGACGCACGGCCTCAGCGAAGCCGGCCTGTTCCTCTACCTGCGCGACCTGGAGGCCCTCGGCCTGGTTGCGATCGGGCATGGCCTGTCAGCGAGACTGCTGGTGGAGACGCCGTTGCAGCTCGATTTCAGTGGGCCATTGCAGCCCATCTTCGAGCAGACTAACCGCGAGTTCATCGGCTGGGCCATCACCCACATGGACAGCGGGGCCGATTTCATCAGCTTTTCACGGCGGATGCGGCATGAAACCGCGGCGATGTTGCGAGAGGAAGCCAAGGCACTGGCACAACGCGCCAAACTGCTGGCGCATCACGATCAACAGACCACGCCGGAGAAAGAACTCACCGGCTACAAATGGACCTTCGCCTTCGGAGAAACGCCCTTCCCCGCCATCATGCGGATCGATCCGCACCCACGGGAAGCGGGCAGGCAACGGGGTGCAAAGACGGCGGCGTCCGGAGACACCACCTGAGCAGCGCCTACAGCATCACCGGCCGGTCAGGCAGCTCGTTGGGATTGTCCCCGGAGGCGGGGAAGTGCCGGGTCAACAGTTCGTCGATACGCGTCAACCCCTCGCGCAAGCCATCGGCAAACCGGCCTTCACGGAACGCCCCTTCCATGCCCGACGCAACCTCACGCCAAGCGTCGGGGCCGACCAGACGATGGATGCCACGGTCCGCCACGATCTCCAGCCGGCGGTCCGCCAGCAGCAGGTAGATC
>CBIHQA010000089.1:0-10342 GCA_966211475.1 uncultured Neisseriales bacterium | reverse complement strand
CTGCATACGCTGGTCAACCAGGTGCTGTCCAAGGCCAGCGACGACGTGGAGGCGGCCCAACGCATCTGCGAAAGTGCGATGAGCTACGGTGCGCATGGCGCAGCGTTCTGGCGACGGCCCGAGGGTGTGTTGGCGCCGCTGGCCCAGCATCTGCCGACCGTCCGGGCGCCGGAGGAGACGGTGCCGCGATGGCTGCAGGAGCTGGACGACGAGCGCGGCGTGGTGGTGTTCTGCCCGTTGCAGGACGGGATGCGGATCGTGGCGGTGTGCGCGGTGTCGCCCAGACTGGCGCCATCCGGCTGGCTGGTACTGGTGCGGGACGGGCGTTCGGTGCTGCCGTCGGATGCGGTGGCGCGGCTGGTGGATGTGGCGGCCGACTTGTCGGCCGGGCTGGACGGCTTGTACCGGGAGCGTGAGCGGCAGCGGGTGTCGGCGGCGCTGAAGGCGGCCGAGACCAAGTGGAGCTACGCGCTGGAAGGCAGCGGCGAGGGCGTGTGGGACTGGGATCTGGTGAACAACGTGGAGTACTACTCTCCGCGCTGCGCCGAGCTGCTCGGGCTGACCAGATTGTCCTGCAACGATCCGATCTCGGGCTTGGCGGGGAATGTTCACCCCGACGACCAGGCGAGGCGGGCAGATGCGATGCGCAGCCACCTGCATGGTGGCCGGGGGCAGTACGAGTGTGACTTCCGGGTGGCGTCGCCGACCGGGAAATGGCGCTGGCTGATGTCGCGCGGCCGCATCATGGAGCGCACCAAGGATGGCGAGCCGCTGCGCATGGTCGGCACGGTGTCGGACATCACCGAATCCCGCGAGCTGGACGAGGCGCGCGCGCTGGCGGCCAAGGTGTTCGAGGCCAGCCGCGAAGGCATCCTGATCGCCGACCAGGGCGGCGCGATCATGTCGGCCAACCGGGCCTTCCTGGCAATGACCGGGCAGGAGCTGGATCGCGTGCTGGGCTGGCCGGCGCTGAGCTTTTCGGCGGCGGAGCAGGACGAGGCCCAGATCTGGCGGCAGGTGGAGGCGCTGGGCTACTGGCAGGGCGAATGGATGGGCCGGCGGGCAGGGGGCGAAGCCTTCCCGGTGTGGCTGTCGATCTCGCCGGTGTGGGACGCCAAGGGCGAGCTCAAGCAGTACATCCTGTTGCTGTCCGACATCACCGAGCGCAAGGCGGCGAGTGAGCGCATCCAGTATCTGGCGCATTTCGACGCGCTGACCGGCCTGCCCAACCGGGTGCTGCTGCTCGACCGCCTGAACCAGCAACTGACCAAGGCCGACCGCGATCGCCAGCCGTTCGCGGTGATGTTCATCGACCTGGACCGCTTCAAGCACATCAACGACACCCTCGGCCATTCGGTCGGCGATGCCTTGTTGCGCGAGGTGGCGCAGCGCCTGCAGCGCGGGGTGCGACGCTCCGACACGGTATCCCGGCTGGGCGGCGACGAGTTCGTGGTGCTGCTGGCTGAGGCGACCTCCGAAGGCGCGGCCACCGTCGCCGATACCCTGCTCAAGGATCTGGGCGAGCCTTACCACTTCGCGCCGAACACGCTGCACATCACCCCCAGCGTCGGCATTGCGCTCTACCCCCGCGACGGCGAGGACGCCGACGGCCTGATCAAGCATGCCGACGTGGCGATGTACCACGCCAAGAGCCGGGGCCGGAACAACTACCAGTTCTTCCAGGCTTCGCTGCTGGATGCCGCCCATCAGCGCAGTTCGCTGGAATCCGCGCTGCGGCGGGCGCTGCATGAATCCCGGCTGGAGATCTACTACCAGCCGCAGTATGCGGTGGGCGACCTGCGGCTGGTTGGATTCGAGGCGCTGCTGCGCTGGTACGACGACCGGCGCGGCTGGGTGGAGCCCTCCGACTTCATCCCGCTGGCGGAGGAGTGCGGGCTGATCGTGCCGATCGGCGAGTACGTGCTGAACCGGGTGCTGGCGCAGCTGGGCGCATGGCGGACGGCCGGCTTCCCGCTGGTGCCGGTGGCGGTCAACGTGTCGCAGCGCCAGCTATCGCACGGCCGGCTGGGCGAACGGGTGCTGGAGCACCTGGCCGAGACGGCGCTGCCGCCCGCGTTGCTGGAGCTGGAACTGACCGAGAGCGCGCTGCTGGAAGACCAGGCGTCGGTGCAGCAGTCGCTGGACCGGCTGGCCGAAGCGGGCGTGTCCATCGCCATCGACGATTTCGGCACCGGCTATTCCTCGCTCAGCTACCTGAAACGTTTGCGGGCCAGCCGGGTCAAGATCGATCAGGTTTTCATCAAGGACGTGGAGCGCAACCCGGAAAGCGCGGCCATCGTGAAGGCGGTGCTTGGCATGGCGCACAATCTGCGACTGGCGGTCACCGCCGAGGGGGTGGAGTCGGCCGAGCATCTCGCCTTTCTGCGCGAGGTCGGTTGCGAGGCTTGCCAGGGCTTGTTCTTGTCGCCTGCGTTGGCCGCCGAGGATGCCACCCGTCTGCTGTCCCGACCCGAGATTCAAACACCCGCCACCACACCATGACCACCTATGCAATCGGCGACGTGCAGGGCTGCCACAGCGCCCTGACCCGCCTCTTGGACCGGCTTGCCTTCGATCCCGCCCGGGATCGGCTGATCTTCGTCGGCGATCTCGTCAACCGCGGCCTCGGCTCGCTGGCCACGCTGCGCCAGATTCGCGCGCTGGGCGACCGGGCGGCGACGGTGCTGGGCAACCACGACCTGTTCTTGCTGGCTGCTGCCATCGGCGCGGTAAAGATCGGCAAGGACGACACCATCCACGACATCCTGGCGGCGCCGGACCGCGACGAACTGCTGGACTGGCTGCGCCACCAACCGCTGGCACGACGGGAGGACGATTGCCTGATCGTGCACGCCGGCCTGCTGCCGGAATGGGATGCGGCGACGGCGCTCGCACTGTCGGGCGAGGTGGAGGCGGCGCTCACCGGCCCGGACTGGCGCGACTTCCTGCACGAGCTGTGGGGTAACAAGCCGGATCGCTGGTCGGATGAGTTGCAGGGTATCGACCGCTTGCGGGTGATCGTCAACGCGATGACGCGGATGCGCTTCGTCACCCGTGATGGGGCGCTGGACTTGCGTTACAAGGGCGAGCTGGACGGGGCGCCGGACCACCTGCTGCCCTGGTTCGACGCCCCCGGCCGGTGCAGCGCCGGCACGCCGGTGGTGTGCGGGCACTGGTCGGCGCTGGGGCTGATGTTGCGGCGAGACGTGTTCGCCATCGATACCGGCTGCGTGTGGGGCGGGCAGCTCACTGCCCTGGACCTGGCGACGCGGGAGGTGATCTCGGTGGAGTGTGCCGATCTGCCGGATGCACGGCCGATCATCTTTGGTTAGCGGGACATTCTGCAGGGCCCGTAGGGCGGAAAAGCGAAGCGCCTTCCGCCGTATACGTCTCGATTCCCCGTACGGCGCGTAGCCACCCCGATATGGCGGAAGGTGCGGGCTTCGCCGCGAAGCAAGTCCCCTTGCGGGATTCCGCCCTACGTCGCTACGTAACCTTCTCCGAGGTGGGAACAGAGGGTTCCCGTAGGTTGGCGCTGAGTGAAGCGAAGCCCAACAAGGCCATGTGTCCACGTTGCTGTGTTGGGCTTCGCTTTCGGCTCAACCCAACCCACCAAACCCGCGTCCCTCAACCCCGATTCACCACCGCCCCGATCCCGCGATGCGTCTCAGCCGCCAACTCCCGGCGCCCGATGTGCGCGGCATTCATCACCGGCAGGATGGTCAACTCGGCCACCAACTCGCGGGCTGAGGCGATGCGCCAGAACGACTGGATCAGGGTGGTTTCACCGACGTAGGCAGTGGCGAAGCTGGTCTGGCCATCGTTGGTGCGGTAGCGCAGGGCGATCGGCTGCACGCTGCCTGCTGCCTCGGTCGCCGCGTGGAACAGCGACGCGGTGAAGGGCAGCAGCGTGGTGCCGTCGGTGGTGGTGCCTTCCGGGAAGAAGGCCACGGTCTGGCCGCTGCGCAGGGCAGCCGCCACTTCACCGTTGACGCGGGTCACGTCGCGGCGGTTTTCCCTGTCGATGAACAGCGTGCCGACGTTGCGCGCGAGCCAGCCGATCAGAGGCCAGCCGGCGACATCGGTCTTGGCGACAAAGTGGGCGGGGATCAGCGCATCCATCACGAACACGTCGATCCAGGACACGTGGTTGGCCACCAGCAGCGTGTTGGGCAGGCAGGGGCCGTGCTGCGGCGGCAGCGAGCCGCGCACCACCAGCCGGATGCTCAGCAGGCGCAACATGCCTTGCGCCCAGCGCTGGATGCGGGTCATGCGGGCACTGTCGTCCAGGCGCCGAAAGGTCATGGCGACTTCCAGCATGCCGGCGAACAGGTGAAAAGCCAGGCGCAGCAGGCGCCAGAAACGGACAGGCAACGCGGTGGCGACCGCGGGATGGACATCGGACATGGGCGGCAGTATACGGTCCGCCGCCCACTCCTCGCCAGTTGACGCGCTGAGGCCGTTTCCGTCCAGGCCGAACCAGATCGGCTCTTGCCAGAACGACAGCCGCACCGCCTTCATGCGCTCAGGCCGCCTGCAGGAAGTGCCGTGCGTAGCGCGGATTCATGCGCGACATCGGCAGCAGGATCGGCAGGTCGGCGGTGTTGAAATCCGGGTCCCAAGCCGGGTCGCCGCAGACGTAGGCGCCGATGCGCAGGTAGCCCTTGATCAGTGGCGGGACTTCGGTCAGCACATGTTCGTTCAGCGCGGCCAGCGGCAGCGGGCAGCGCGGGGTCACGCGCCATTCGGCCGGCGCCATGTGCTTGTCGCGCACCTGGCGGTACAGGCTGGCCGCGGCATGGCCGCCATCGGCCATCGCCACGCTGGCACAGCCGACCAGATATTCGTAGCCGCGCTTGAGCATGAACTCGGCGAGGCCCGCCCACAGCAGGGTGATCACCGCGCCACTGCGGTAGTCGCGGTGCACGCAGGAGCGGCCCAGCTCCACCAGTTGCGGGCGGATGTGGGTCAGCCGGGTCAGGTCGAATTCGGTTTCGGAGTAGTAGCCACCGATACGCTTGGCGGCATCCGGCGTCAGGATGCGGTAGGTGCCGACCACCCGGCCGCTGCGCTCGTCGCGCACCAGCAGGTGTTCGCAGTAGGGGTCGAAGATATCAATGTCGAGACCGGCCTCGACCGTGTTCAGCCGGGCCCCCATCTCCTCCGCGAACACCTTGTAGCGCAGTCGCTGCGCATCGCGCACCTCCGCCTCACTGGTGGCGAACTGGTAGTGCAGCAGCGGCGTGGCGCCTTGCTCGGTCGTCAGATGCTCTTCGGGCACGTACATGGGGAGACTCCTTGTCTTCGTGATGACAAGGTAGCGGCTGCTCATGAAGCATGCGTGAAGGGAAGATGACTGATCGATGACGGGCGGTGCTTCCGCCATCGCACGAGGTTTCCAGCGCGCACCTCACGAGCGCAGTGAGGCACTCCCGCCGGCGGGCGGGAGCGGGGAGGGGGGAATTCTTAGGGGGCGCTGCGATCGCTTGCCGCATGTCAAACCAGCAAAGCTTGCTTTGCGCCCATCGACACGTCTGTTCAACACCGACCGTCAGCGCTGCAAAAGGAGTGCGGCGGCGGCTTCGTGGCTGATCGGCGACGGACGTACCTCACCCGCCGGGCGAGGGAAGGCGGCGACTTCCTCGCGCAGCCATTGGTGCAGCTGAGCGATTTCCGGTTTGTCGACCTCGTCCAGCCGGCAGACGAAGTGGTAGGCAAAGGGGGATTCCATCACTTCGCCAAACGGCTGTACCAGCCGGCCGGTGGCGATGTCGTCGGCGACCAGTGAGTGCCGCGCGAGTGCGATGCCTTGGCCGCCGGCGGCCGCCATCATCATCAGGCCGGAGTCGGAGTAGGCAGGGCCGCGCGTTGGCTCCGGCGCGTCCAGGCCGACGGCGGCGAACCAGAGCATCCAGGGTTCGTCGGTGGAGCGCAGCAGCGGCACGTTCAGCAGGTCGGTGGCCTGGTTCAGCGGGTATTGCTTCAGGAAATCGGGCGAGCAGACCGGGTAGAACCAGTCTTCCAGCATCCGCTCGGCGTAGACGCCGGGATAGCGACCCAGGCCGTGGCGCAGCGCCACGTCCACTTCGCCGCCCTTCACGTCGGCCAGTCTCGCGGTGGATTGCACTTCCAGGTCGAATTCCGGGTGGCGGCAGATGAAGGTTCCCATGCGCGGCAGCAGCCAACGGCCGGCGAAAGACGAGATGGAGCTCACCCGCAAGGTCCGCATGTGCCGGGTGGCCGTGAGCTGGCGGGTAGCGTCGGCGATATCGGTGAGCGCCTTTTCCACCCGGGCGGCGTAGGCGGCGCCCTCATTGGTCAGCCGCAATCCACGCCCGGCCCGCTCGACCAGAGCCACGCCCAGTTCCTCCTGCAACTGCCGCAACTGGTGGCTTACCGCGCCATGCGTCAGGTGCAGGGCTTCCGCCGCGCGGGTGACGCTTTGCGTGCGGGCCACGGTGGCGAACACCTTCAGCGTATTCAGCGGCGGCAGGCGTAGATTGGACAAAATTTCTCACATATTTGTTGAAAATTGATCCATTGTAGCGCCATCGGTCCGTCCGCAAAATGGCAAGGAAACTAACCATTTCACAAGGACGGCGGTCATGGTGACCTGTTATTTGCGCTACGTGGTCGACCCGCTCAAGCTGCGGGAATTCGAGCACTACGCCAAGCTGTGGATTCCGCTGGTCGAGAAGTTCGGCGGCACGCACCACGGCTATTTCCTGCCACACGAAGGCGCCAGCGACATCGCGCTGGCGCTGTTCTCCTTCCCGAGTCTGGCCGCCTACGAAGACTACCGACGCCGTGCGGCGGACGACGCGGACTGCCAGGCCGCCATGCGCTACTACGAAGACACGCGCTGCTTCCTGCGCTATGAGCGCTCCTTCATGCGTCCGCTGTTTGGTCAGCCATCTTCACAGGAACTGTCATGAAACCCGCAGACCTCATCCGCTTTGTCACGCTGGCCGCCATCTGGGGCGCCAGCTTCCTGTTCATGCGCATCATCGCGCCGGTGATCGGCGGCTTGCCGACCGCCTTCATCCGGGTGGCGCTGGCTGCAGTCGGCCTGGCGGCCATGTTGGCGGTGATGCGGGTGCGATGGGACTTCAAGGGTAAATTCCCCGCCACGCTGGTGCTGGGAGTGGTCAGCGCCGGCTTCCCATTCGTGATGTGGGGCTACGCGGCGCGTGTACTGCCTGCCGGCTATTCGGCGATCTTCAATGCGACCACGCCGCTGATGGGCGCGTTGATCGGCGCACTGTTCTTCTCGGAACGCCTGACCGGCGCCAAGCTGATGGGCGTGCTGCTGGGGATCGCCGGCGTGGTGGTGCTGACGCGCACTGGCCCGGTGGTGTTCGATTCTAATGTGTTGCTGGGCGCCGGCGCCTGCCTGGTGGCAACCACCTGCTACGGGCTGGCCGGTTTTCTGACCCGTCGCTGGATCACCGAACGTGGCGGCCTGGACAGCAAGCTGCTGGCCTTCGGCAGCCAGGTGGGCTCCACCCTGCTGCTGCTGCCGGTGTTCGCCTGGCAGGCTTCCACCCAGCCGCCCGCCAGCTGGGGCGGCTCCACCGTCTGGCTGGCGCTGGCCGGGCTGGGCCTGGTCTGCACGGCGCTGGCCTACATCCTGTACTTCCGCCTGATCGCCGACATCGGCCCGGTGCGCGCCTACGCGGTGACCTTCCTGATCCCGCCGTTTGGCGTGCTGTGGGGTGCGTTGTTCCTGGGCGAGCAACTGTCTTGGGCGCATGCCGCCGGCGGTGCGTTGATCGGCGCCGCGGTTTGGATGGTGCTCAAGCCGGCCGCGCCTGCCCCGGCTGCGAAGACGACCACCGGGCAACTGGCGGTTGGCCGCAAGTAAGGCTTCGGGTTGAGTGGGTGTCGCGCATCGACGTCGCTGCAAAAGAATAAAGCCGGCATTCGCCGGCTTTATTCTTTGAGTCCGATCAACCGTTTCAGTGGCTGACGCGCGTCTCGCCACCATTGCTCAGCACCCGCACGCGGTCGCCGGTGCGGAACAGTTCGTCCGCCTCTTGCACCACCGCCAGCAGCTTGCCGGTATCCAACTTCACAGTAATTTCCAGGCCGTTCTTCTGGGTGGTGTTGCGTTCGATCGCGCTGCCGGCGAGGCCGCCCAAGATGCTGCCGATCACCGCGCCCACCACCTGACCACTACCGCGTCCGGCATGGCTGCCGGCCACACCGCCGACCACTGCGCCACCGGCTGCGCCCACGCCGCTGTTGGTGCCTTCCAGCGTGACGTTGCGCACGCTTTCCACCACGCCCATCTGCACGGTGTAGGCCACTCGCGCGCTGCCGCGGTCATACACACCGCCGGAGCGGCTGGAAGCACAGCCCGCCAGCACGGCGGCGGACAAGACGGTAAACAGGACAAGGTTAAGGCGGCGCATCATGCATTCTCGACGGTGATAAGGCGGCCCTACGCGGGCCGCGACTGTGCATTTAGCATAATAGCACTATCGCTCAGCCCGGCTGGCGCGACCGGACGGACAGCCGCAAGGGCCGGACAGGCGCGGATGCCGGTAGGCGGGAGGTTGCGCCTCGCTACGCGCAGCCCCGCTGGCAGGGCGTCAATGCAACCGTAGCTGCCAGAGCGCGGTACCCCACACCCCCAGCGTCAGCATCACGGTGACCAGCACCGCTGCGCTGCCCAGGTCCTTGGCGCGCTTGGCCAGGTCGTGCAGGGCCGGCGACGCGAGGTCCACCACCGCTTCCACCGCGCTGTTGAGCAGCTCCACGATCAGCAGCAGGATCAGCACACCGATACAGGCCAGCCGCCAGCCCGCATCGAACGGCAGCCAGGCGGCGAGGATGGTTCCGACCGCCAGTAGCGCCAGCTCCTGGCGGATCGCCGCCTCACCCTGGAAGCCGGCGATCAGGCCATCCCAGGAGTAACGCGCGGCATGCAGCAGCCGGGTCAGACCGGTCTTACCAGGCTTCATGCGAACCTACCAGCCGCGTGGCGAGCGCAGGTCGACGAGCGAGGCAACATCAGGGGAACGACGGGCGCACCGGCGGCGCGCGCGCAACTGCAGCAGGGGAAGGAAGACGTCACATCAACACCACGTCGAACTGTTCTTGTGTGTAAGCGGTTTCCACTTGCAGCCGGATCGGCTTGCCGATGAAGTCCGACAGCTGCGCCAGGCTTTGCGATTCCTCATCCAGGAACAGGTCGATCACCGACTGTGCCGCCAGGATGCGGAACTCACGTGCCTCGCTGTATTTGCGGGCTTCGCGCACGATCTCGCGCAGAATCTCGTAGCAGACGGTCTGCGCGGTCTTGATCTGGCCGCGGCCCTGGCAGGTGGGGCAGGGCTCGCACAGGATGTGCGCCAGGCTTTCGCGGGTGCGCTTACGGGTGACTTCCACCAGCCCCAGGTTGGTGAAGCCGTTGACCGTGACCCGGGTGCGATCCTTCGACAGCGACTTGGCCAGCTCGTTGAGCACCGTCTGGCGGTGTTCGGCATTGTCCATGTCGATGAAGTCGACCAGGATCATGCCGCCGAGGTTGCGCAGGCGCATCTGACGGGCGATCGCCTGGGTAGCTTCCAGGTTGGTCTTGAAGATGGTCTCGTCGAAGTTGCGGGTGCCGACGAAACCACCGGTGTTCACGTCGATGGTGGTCATCGCCTCGGTCTGGTCGATGATCAGGTAGCCGCCCGCCTTCAAGTTGACTCGGCGCGACAAGGCACGCTCGATCTCGTCCTCGACCCCGTGCGCCTCGAACAGCGGCTGCTCGCCGGGGTAATGCTCGATGCGCGCCAGCGCGCCGGCCACGAACTGCTCGGCGAAACTCTGCATCTTCTGGAACGACTCGCGCGAGTCCACCAGGATCTGCCGGGTCTCCGGGTTGACGAAGTCGCGCAGCACCCGCAGCGGCATCGACAGGTCCTGGAACAGCAACGACTTGGGCGGCTCGCGGCGCGAGGCCTCCTGGATGCTGGTCCACAGCTTGCGCAGATAATCGACGTCGTTGGAAATCTCGTCGTCGCTGGCGCCTTCCGCACTAGTGCGGACGATGAAACCATGCTGGTTGTCGGCCGGCAGCAGCCGCATGAGCCGCTCACGCAAGTGCTCGCGCTCGCCTTCGTTCTCGATGCGCTGCGAGATGCCGATATGCTGCTCCTGCGGCAGCAGCACCAACAGCCGGCCGGCCAGCGAGATCTGCGTGGACAGCCGCGCACCCTTGGTACCGATCGGGTCCTTGATCACCTGCACCAGCACCGTCTGCCCTTCGTGCAGCAGCTTCTCGATGCGCAGGTCAGGGTTGGGGTGGTGGCGCTGCTCGAACAGGTCGGCGATGTGCAGGAAGGCTGCC
>CBIHQA010000088.1:0-10370 GCA_966211475.1 uncultured Neisseriales bacterium | reverse complement strand
AGCTGGATGCGATCGTGGGCGCCGCGCAGGAAATCGGGCAGCGTCTCGGTCTGGCAACACCCAATATCAATGCGCTGCTGGGGCTCACACGGCTATTTGGCCGGGTGCGCGGCCTTTATCCGGAGGCCGCCCCTTGAGCCTCCATCGCAATTACATCGGCGGCGAATGGATCGAAGGGGCGAACGTCGCCGAGAACATCAACCCTTCGGACCTCTCGGACGTGGTGGGCCTGTATGCGCGGGCCTCGCGCGAGCAGGCGCAAGCCGCCATTGCCGCTGCCCATGCCGCCCAACCCGTATGGGCGAGCCGTACGCCGCAGCAGCGCGCCGATGCCCTCGACAAGATCGGCAGCGAGATCGCAGCCCGCCAGACCGAACTCGCCGACCTGCTGGCACGCGAAGAGGGCAAGGCGCTCCCTGATGCGATGGGGGAGGTGGCCCGCGCCGCGCAGATCTTCAAGTTCTACGCGGGTGAAGCGTTGCGGGTGACGGGTGAGCTGGTGGCTTCGACCCGTCCGGGCCTGAGCTTCGTGGAAGTCACACGCGAACCGGTCGGTGTGGTCAGCGTGGTGGCGCCGTGGAATTTCCCGCTGGCCATCCCGGCCTGGAAGATCGCGCCGGCGCTCGCCTACGGCAACGCGGTGGTGTTCAAGCCGGCGGACCTGGTGCCCGGCAGCGCCTGGGCGCTTGCCGAGATCATCAGCCGCACCGGCCTGCCGCAGGGGACCTTCAACCTGGTGATGGGCCGGGGGCGCGAGCTGGGCGACGTGCTGGTCACCGACCCGCGCGTGGCCGCGGTGACCTTCACCGGGTCGGAATCCACCGGCCGCCGCGTGGCTGCGGCCTGCGTTGGCCGTGCTGGGCCCATCGCCAAGTTCCAGCTCGAGATGGGCGGCAAGAACCCCCTGGTGGTGCTCGACGACGCAGAGCTCGATGTCGCGGTGGAGTGCGCGATCAATGGCGCCTACCACGCGACCGGACAGCGCTGCACCGCGTCGTCGCGCCTCATCGTGACCGATGGCATTCACGACCGCTTCGTCGCGGCACTGGTCGAGCGGATGAAGCAGCTCACGGTCGGCGACGCGCGGGCGCCGGGCACGGTCATCGGCCCGGTGGCGGACAGCGTGCAGCTCAAGCAGGACATCGACTACATCGCGCTCGGCATCCGCGAAGGCGCCCGCTTGGCCTACGGCGGCGACCCACTCGGGACGGTCGACGGCAAGGCCGGGCACTACCTGCGTCCCGCCTTGTTTACCGACACGACCAACGACATGCGGATCAACCGCGAGGAAATCTTCGGCCCCGTCGCCGCGGTCATCCGTGTCCGCGATGCCGACGAGGCGTTGGCGGTCGCCAACGACACCGAGTTCGGCTTGTCGGCGGGCATCTGCACCCGCTCGCTGAAACTGGCCAGCCAGTTCAAGCGCCACCTGCAGGCCGGCATGGTGATGGTCAATGCGCCGACCGCCGGGGTCGACCCGCACGTGCCGTTCGGGGGACGCAAGGCGTCCAGCTTCGGTCCCCGCGAGCAGGGGCGTCACGCCGTCGAATTCTTCACCACGACCAAAACCTCGTACATGCAGCCATAGCCGGCAGCGCCGGATCATCGGGAGAACACCATGTTTCAACACGTCAGCGCCTATCCGGGCGACCCCATCCTCAGTCTGAACGAGGATTTCCAGCGCGATGCGCGGACCGGCAAGGTCAACCTGAGCATCGGCATCTACTTCGACGACGCCGGCAAACTGCCGATCATGTCGGCGGTGCGGGACGCCGAGCGGGCCTTGCTGGAAGAATCCGGCGCCCGGCCGTACCTGCCGATGGCGGGGCTCCCCGACTATCGCGATGCCGTGCAGGCGCTGGTGTTCGGCCGCGATAGCGCGGCGGTCGGCGAGGGGCGTGTCGCCACGCTGCAAACCCTGGGCGGCTCCGGTGCGCTCAAGGTCGGCAGCGACTTCCTCAAGCGCTATTTCCCCGATTCGCAGGTCTGGATCAGCGATCCGTCCTGGGAGAACCACCGCGTCGTCTTCGAAGGGTCGGGTTTCCAGGTCAATGCCTACCCTTATTACGACAGCGCGAGCGGCGGCCTGCGTTTCGACGACATGATGCGCACCCTGAAAGGCCTGCCGCCGCGCAGCATCGTGCTGCTGCATGCGTGCTGCCACAACCCGACCGGCGTCGATCTGGATGCGTCGCAGTGGCGCGACCTGATCCCGGTGCTGCGCGAGCGTGAGCTGATCGCCTTCGTCGACATGGCCTACCAGGGCTTTGGCGATGACCTGGAGACGGACGCCTTCGCCGTGCGCGCGCTGACCGAGGCGGGGGTCACCTGCGTGGTGGCCAATTCCTTCTCCAAGAACTTCTCGCTGTACGGAGAACGGTGCGGCGGCCTCTCCGTGGTATGCACCAGCCAGGAAGAGGCGCAACGCGTGCTCGGTCAACTGACCTGCACCGTGCGCGCCAACTACAGCAACCCGCCCACGCATGGCGCGCGGATCGTGTCACGGGTGCTCAACACGCCCGCCCTGCTAGCCCGCTGGGATGCCGAGCTGACGGCCATGCGAGAGCGCATCCTGTCGATGCGGCACGCCCTCCACGACCGCTTGCGGGATCAGGTGCACGGGCATGCCCTGGACCGTTACCTCCGGCAGCGCGGGATGTTCACCTACACCGGTCTCAACGCGGACCAGGTCGACACGCTGCGCGAGGTCCACGGCGTCTACCTGCTTCGTTCGGGGCGGATGTGCGTGGCCGGGCTCAACCAGGCCAACGTCGACCGCGTGGCCGACGCCGTGGCCAGCGTGCTGCGGGACGCGCCGTGATGGCGGAGATCGAATACCGGATCGCCCCGGACCTCTTCGAGGCCTATCCCGGCTACTGCCGGGGCGTGGTGGTGATCGATGCGGCAGACAACCACACCGGCGGAGAGGCCTTGGCCCGACTGCTGCGCGATGCCGAAGCGCAGGTCCGCGACACCGTGCGGGGCAACGTGGCGGAGCATCCGCGCGTGCTGGCCTGGCGGGAGGCCTACCGGCAGTTCGGCGCCAAGCCGTCGGAGCACCGTTGTTCGATCGAGGCCCTGGTGCGGCGGGTGGTCAAGCCCGACGCGCTGCCCTCCATCAACCCGCTGGTCGACATCGGCAACATCGTTTCCCTTCGGCACATGCTGCCGGCCGGCGTACATCCGCTGACCGATGCCGTGTCGTTGCTGGAACTGCGCCGGTCGCGTCCAGGCGACACCTTCCTGCCTGCCGACGGCGGGCCGATGGAAACGCCGCCGACCAGCGAAATCGTCCTGACCCGTGGCCAGGAGGTGCTGACGCGCCGCTGGACCTGGCGACAAGCCGCCGGAACCCAGACGCTGCACGACACGACGCGGGTGTTCTTCAACATCGACGGCCTGCCACCCACCACGCCGGGCGAAGTGCAGGCCGCGATGCAGGACTGCATTCATCTGATCCGGGAATGCTGCGGCGGAAAGTTGGTGTTGGCGGACGTGCTGCACGCGGCCAACCCGTCGATCCGGTTTTCCTTCGGATAAGCGCTTCTTTGGCATGTCCCGGTATCCAGGCCGTCGCACCGAAGGCATGAAAAGCAAGCAATAGATAGAAATTCACATTGTCCGGCGCGCCCATGGTCGCCAGTAAGACAGGAGCAGGAATCGCATGAAGGTGCTGGTACCCGTGAAGCGAGTGGTCGACTTCAACGTCAAGGTGCACGTGAAGGCTGACGGCACCGGCGTGGAGACGTCCGGCCTGAAGATGAGCATGAATCCCTTCGACGAGATCGCCATCGAGGAGGCCGTGCGTCTCCGGGAAGGCGGCGTGGCGGCCGACGTGGTCGCCGTCTCGTGTGGCGCGGAATCCTGCCAGGAGGTGTTGCGTACCGCGCTGGCCATGGGCGCCGACCGCGCCATCCTGGTGGAAACCGAGGCTGAGCTGCAGCCGCTGGCCGTCGCCAAACTGCTCAAAGCCATCGTCGACCGGGAAGCGCCCGGACTCACGCTGCTAGGCAAACAAGCCATCGACGACGACTGCAACCAGACCGGCCAGATGCTCGCCGCGCTGCTGGATCGCCCCCAGGCGACCTTTGCCAGCAAGGTCGATGTGGACAACGGTTTCGTCACCGTCAACCGGGAGGTGGACGGCGGGATCGAGACCGTGAAGCTCGTGCTGCCCGCAGTGGTGACCACCGACCTGCGGCTGAACGAGCCGCGCTACGCCACCCTGCCCAACATCATGAAGGCGCGGAAGAAACCGCTGGAGGTGATCCGCGCGACAGATCTGGGCGTCGACACGGCACCCCGGCTCACCACGCTCAAGGTGTCCGAACCCGCCGGACGCGGCGCGGGCGTCAGGGTTACCGACGTCGCCACGCTGGTCGCCAAACTCAAGCACGAATGCAAGGTGATCTGACATGGCCATTCTCGTCATTGCCGAACACGACGGCCTTACCCTCAAGCCCGCCATCCTGAATGCCGTGACTGCAGCGAGCCAATGTGGGAGCGAGGTGCATCTGCTGGTGGCCGGATTCCAAGCCGCTGCCGTGGCGCAGGCCGCATCGCGAATTGCCGGCGTTACCCGCGTGCTGCATGCCGACGGCCCGGGCCTTGCTCATCGGCTGGTCGAGAACATCGCTGCCCAGGTGCTGCTGGTCGCGAACGGCTACAGCCACATCCTGTTTCCCGCCACCGCCCAAGGCAAGAACGTCGCCCCACGGGTCGCTGCCAAGCTCGATGTGGCTCAGATCTCCGACATCACCCGGGTCGTGGCGCACGACACCTTCGAACGGCCGATCTACGCCGGCAACGTGATTGCCACGGTCAGCAGCGCGGACCTGATCAAGCTCATCACGGTACGGACCACCGCCTTCGATCCCGCTCTGTCGATGGGGGGCGAGGCCGCGATCGACACCATCGAAGCCGTTGCCGACAGCGGCATGAGCACCTACGTGGGCAGCGAGGGCGTCCAGGACGCCCGGCCGGAACTCACCTCGGCCAGCATCGTGGTCGCTGGCGGGCGAGCGCTCGGCAGCCGGGACAAGTTCGATGAAGTGCTAGGGCCGCTCGCCGACCAGTTGGGCGCAGCGCTCGGGGCCAGTCGTGCGGCGGTGGACGCAGGTTACGCGCCCAACGACTGGCAGGTCGGCCAGACCGGAAAGATCGTCGCCCCCCGCTTGTACATCGCCTGCGGCATCAGTGGTGCCATCCAGCATCTCGCCGGGATGAAGGACAGCAAGGTGATCGTGGCCATCAACCAGGACCCGGAAGCACCGATCTTTGGGGTGGCCGATTACGCCCTGGAGGCGGACCTGTTCGAGGTGGTTCCCGCGCTGGTGAAGGCACTCGCCGCGCAATGAGCCGCTCCGCAGACTTGACCGGGGGAGACACCATGCACTGACTCGACGCCCATACCGCCCACCATCACAACAAGGACGCTCGCGAGTGACGGCACCTGTTCGCCAGGCCGCCCTACGACGCGCCCGTATCTGAAAGACAAAGGAAGGAAGACAACAATGAAGACACTCAAGCCCCTGTCGCTATGCGTCATGGCCTCTCTCGCCTTCATCGGCGCCGCCAAGGCTGACGTGACCGTGAAGCTGGGCCAGGTCAGCCCGATGACCGGCCCGATCTCCCACCTCGGCAAGGACAACGAAGCCGGCGCCATTCTGGCGATTGAAGACGCCAATGCCCGCAAGATCAAGATTGGCGGCCAGTTGGTGAAGTTCGAGCTGGTCTCCGAAGACGACGGCGCCGACCCGAAGACCGCCACCGTAGTCGCCCAAAAGCTGGTCGACGCCAAAGTGGTGGGGGTCGTGGGGCACCTGAATTCCGGTACCTCCATCCCGGCCTCCAAGATCTACTCCGACGCCGGCATCCCGCAGATCACCCCGTCCGCGACCAATCCGAAGTACACCCAGCAGGGCTTCAAGACCACCTTCCGCGTTGTGGCCAACGACGTGCAGCAAGGTGGCGCGATGGGGAGCTATGCCGTCACCAACCTGAAGGCCAAGACGGTTGCCGTGATCGACGACCGTACCGCCTACGGCCAAGGCTTGGCAGATCAGGTCGAGGCCAAGGTGAAGGCTCTGGGCAGCAAGGTGGTGGCCCGTGAATACGGTACCGACAAAACCACCGACTGGATGGCCATTCTCACCTCGATCAAGGCCAAGAGCCCAGACGTAGTCATCTACGGCGGCATGGACGCCACGGCTGGCCCGCTGCTGCAGCAAATGCGCCGGCTCGGCATCAAAGCCAAGCTGGTGGTCGGCGACGGCGCGTGCTCGCCGGAGATGATCAAGCTCTCGGGCGATGGCATCAGCGGCGACGCCTACTGCACCGAAGCCGGCGTGCCGCGCGAGCAGATGCCCAGCGGCAAGGCGTTCTTCGAACGTTTCAAGAAGCGTTTCGGCATGGACGTGCAGGTCTACGCGCCTTATGAATACGACGCGATGAGCGCGATCATCGAAGCCATGAAGGCCGCCGACTCCACCGATCCGGCCAAGTACCTGCCGAAGCTGGCCGCCATCAACACCAAGGGTGTGACCGGCACCATCGCGTTCGACAAGAACGGCGACATCAAAAACGGCGCGGTGACTGTGAAGCAATTCCAGAATGGCGACTGGAAACCGGTCCAAGTCGTGCGCTAACCGATGTGGGGAAGGGTGACCGCCTTCTCCTCATCGGCGGTCACATGGATTGGCGCCTTCGGGCGCCGTTTTTTTCCACGGGGATCCTTGCGAAAGGCAGCGCTGCCCGGCGTTTCCACCAGGCGGCGGTTTGAGTCCTACCTTACAGCATCAGCACCCGCAAGCCCAGCAACAGCATCACCACCCCGGTCGCCCGGCTCACCCACAATTGCCGGGCGCGCACTTTGGCCAACACCGACGATCGCGACAGCAGGATCGCCACCAGCACATACCAGCCGGTATCGATGCCGCCCACCGTCGCCACCATCACCGCCCGCGTGGCAGCCGTCTGCTGCGGTGTGACGAACTGGCTGAACAGCGCCAGGAAGAAGATCGCCAGCTTGGGGTTGAGCAGAGCGATGGTGAAACCCTCCCGCGCGGAGCGCCAGACCGGCAAGGGCTGGCTGCGCGCCTCCGTTTGCAGCAGGTCACCCTTGGCACGCATCGACCGGATGCCGATCCAGATCAGGTAAGCCGCGCCGCTCCACGCGATCGCATGGAACAGCGCCGGATGCGTGGTCAGGATCACCGTCAGTCCCATTAGCGTGGCCAGCGCATACAGCACCACGCCGCTACCATGCCCCAGCGCCGCCGCCACGCCGTGCGCCCGGCTGATGCCGATGGTGTGCTTCATCACCAGCGCCAGGCTGAGGCCGGGGGTGATCGCTCCCAGGATGCAAACGGTGGCCAGGGCCAGCCAGGTGGTGAGGTTCATGTTGCGCTCCGTCGTGAACGTGGTTGAGCGCAGTCTATGCGGATCGAGTCATGCGCACACCGCCTGGTGCGGCATACCCGGTATGCGGAACGGGAATACTCAGTGGCCGCTGAACCGGCTGACCCCATGGATCGAACCGTACAGCACGTCGTACACCTGGTTGCGGAACCACTGGTGCGCCGGGTCGTGGTGGGCGCGGGCATGCCACAACAGCCAGTAACGATAGGTGTGCACATCGAAGGGCAGGGACTTCCAGACCAGCGGCGCATGGCGCGACAGCACCGCCGCGATGTGCTCGGGAATCGTCAGCAACAGGTCACTCTCCGCCACGATACGCAGCGCCGAGGAGAAGAAGGGCACCGCCAGCCGGATTTCCCGCTGCATGCCCAACCGGCCAAGGTGCCGCTCCACGAAGCTGTCCTTGTCACTGCCGGCCACGATGCGGGCATGCGGCCACTCCACGTACTGCTCCAGCGTCAGCTCGCCGGCCGCCAGCGGATGGCCCGCCCGCATCGCGCAGACCGGCTTGTCCTCCCCCAGCGAGCGGCCGTGCAGATTGTCCGGCAGCGCATCGGCGATGGTGGTGACCAGGTCCACGCCCTCGTCCACCAGCAGGTTGTAGTGCTCCGGCTCCCACATCCGGTATGCCAGCCTCAGCTTGGGCGCCTGCGCCGAGATAGCCCGCATCATCTCTGGCAGCATATATTCCGCGATGTAATCCGAGCCAGACATCTCGAACCGCCGCGTACAGGTCGCCGGATCGAACAGCGGCGTCTCCAGCACTGTCTCCACCTGCGTCAGCAATGCCTTCAGCGGCCCCCGCAACGCCTCGGCCCGCTCGGTCAGCAGGTAGCGCTGCCCCTCGCGCACCAGCAGCGGATCATCCAGTTGTCGCCGCAACTGCGCCAACTGCCGGCTGAGCGCCGACTGGGTGGTGCCCAGCCGCTGCGCTGCCTGAGTCAGGTTGCGCGTCTCCAGCAACGCATCGAGCGAATGCAGCAGATTGAGGTTGAAGGAAGTCAGCATGGGCAAAGCCTGAATGGGAGCAAGCCTATGGTAGCCCGGATGGAGCGCAGCGGAATCCGGGGTAACGCATCTCGTGCCATTGCTACCCGGATTCTGCGATGCTGCATCTGGGCTACGTCATGCGCTGTTGCGATCGCCAGATCGACGGCACCATGCCGCTCCAGCCCTTGAACGCCCGCGTGAAGGCGCTTTGGTCCGAATAGCCAAGCAGCAGCGCCACATCCAGCAGACTCCATTGCGGCTGCGCCAGATACCGTTCCGCGAGCCGGCGGCGGATATCGTTTAGCACCGCCTGGAACGGCGTACCCGCTTCTGCCAGCCGCCGCTGCAAGGTGCGCGGCGAGGTCCCTAACCGCGCCGCAACGGCTTCCAAGGTGGCATCGCCTTGTGCCAGCCGCTGCACCAGCGTCTCCGCGACTTCTCTTACCACGTCGGGCGTAACCAGCGCCGCCAACAGGATATCCGCCTCCTGCCGCATCGCCTGGTGCATTGCACGGTCCGCCTGGCTGAGCGGCAAACCGAGGTATTCACGCGGAAACCACAGCGCATGGCGCGGCGCATTCCACTCGACCGGCACCATGAAGAAATCCGCCCACGGCGCCGGGTCCGCCGGCATTGGCGCCCGCAGCTGCACCCGGCTGGGTGCCTTGCACTGGCTGGTGATCCAGCAGCCAAACCGGAACCAGCCACCGATAATCGCATCCGCCACCGCCCGGAAACCGGGATGGTCCGGCGCCCAGGGGAAGGGCTGCAACACCGCCTCCGGCTCCCAGATCAGCCCGATGTCGTCGGCCTCTTCGACGATGCGCACGATGGGGCTGCCAAAGTCGAACACCAGTTGGCCATAGCGGGGAATCAGCGGCAGCGCGTCACTCAAGGTGTCGCAGGTCATTGCGGCATAGCCCAGTGCCCCGAAGGTGCCGGGCTTGATGCTGTCGGCGAAGCGAAGGCCGAAGGCGGGCTCCGTTGCCGCCGCCTCGGAAAAGAGGTCGACCACATCGGCAAACGGTACCCGCTTGCGGGAATCGGCCAGATCGGTTGCTGGGGCGTCTGGCCGGACCAGTTCCCGCACCGTGGCGACGAAAGGGGCGCTTGCCGAGGCCGTCATGTCGTCGGGCGCAAGGGACGGGGCGCCGGACTTACTTCCACGTCCCACGCAATGCGGCCACCGTGCCTTGCAGCCCTTCCGCGCTGACCGCCTCTGCCGGCACCGCCTCCGCCGCCTTCAACCCGATTTTGAACCAGATACGCCGCGGGATGCTCATCATCGCCGCACCATAGCGCCGGCTGAAGAAGCTGCCCCACATGCCGCACAGCGCCATCGGCACCACCGGTACCGGGGTGCGCTTGACGATCTCCTCGATGCCTGACTTGAAGGGGTTCATCTCGCCGTCGTAGGTGATCTTGCCTTCCGGGAAGATGCACACCACTTCGCCCGCTTCCAGCGCCTTGGCGACTTCGTCGAAGGCACGTTGCTTGGCATCCGGGTCTTCCTTGGCCGGAGCGATGGGGATGGCACGCGCGGTCTTGAACACGAAGTTGAGCAGCGGCACCTTGAAGATGTTGTGGTCCATCACGAAGCGGATCGGGCGGCGGCAGGCGCCGGTCAGGATCAGCGCGTCCATGAAGCTGACGTGGTTGCAGACCAGCACGCAGGGGCCTTCTTCGGGGATGTGGTGCAGGCCTTCGTGCTTCACCCGGTACAGGGTGTGGGTGAAGATCCACACCAGGAAGCGCATCGCGAATTCCGGCAGCAGGGTGTAGATGTAGGCCGCCACCAGGATGTTGAGCAGCGCGGTGATCAGCAGCACAGTGGGGATGCTCACGCCCTTGGCAGCCAGCACGCCGGCGAAACCGGCCGATACCACCATGAACAGCGAATTCAGGATGTTGTTGGCGGCGATGGCGCGGGAGCGGAATTCCGGTTCGCTGCGCGACTGGGC
>CBIHQA010000087.1:0-10696 GCA_966211475.1 uncultured Neisseriales bacterium | reverse complement strand
CCCTGCCAGGGCGAGTTGGTCCACCGCCCGCACAGCCGAGTAGCGCAGGGAACCCGCCCACAGGGCGGGCGCGGCGTAGGGGCCGCCTTTCTTTGGATTCTTTCTTTGGCGGCGCAAAGAAAGAATCACGTCGAAGGGGGACGGGACCCCCGCTAAATGCCTTTAATTGCGCGATAGCGCTTAGAACCAACAACGGAGCGATTTCACCCCGCCCGTGCCTACGGCTCACCCCAACCTACAAAAAAGCCGTACCGCGCACTCCCCCTACCCGCCTTTCACCGTCTCCATCTCCGAAGACGTCACGATCTTTTCGATCCTGAAATCCTCGCTGACCAGCCAGGCGCTGCTCAACCGGCGCCAGGTGTCCATGTCCCCGCAGCGAACCCGCAAGGCATAGTCGAACGGCCCGCTGACCAGCCAGCAAGCCAGCACCTCCGGGCAGCGCTTCACTTCCGACTCGAACGCCAGCTGTGCCCGCCGGCCGGTCTGGCTCCCCAGCGACAGCTGTACCTGCAGCGTCACGCCGCCCGCTTCCTCCGGCAAGGCCACCACGGCCGTGTAGCCCCGGATGATGCCCGCGTCTTCCAGCCGGCGGACCCGTGCCTGGCAGGGGCGCGGCGTCAGATGCACCTGTTCCGCCAGCCGCAGGTAGCTGATCCGGCCGTCCGCCTTCAGCGCGTCCAGGATGCGGTGGTCGGTGCGGTCCAGTTTGATGTCGGGCTTGCCCATGGTTTTTCCTCTGCCGCTTCGAGCCTGTTCCCTGCTCGTGCTGGCCATTTCCTGCTGCAGTACCGCCTCTGCCGGATGCCACAGCCGAATCCGCTGTCTCTCGCGGCGGTTTGCCGAAAAAGTGCTGCCGGGTCCGGCAAGGACAGCCGGAAAGCCCCCGGCGGTTTCAGCACAATGGCCACACACCGCTGACCGGTCCGAAGGCAGGATTGCCCCCTCGTCCCGCTGGTCGGCATTGGAGCATTCCCGCAGGGGCATCACTGCCTCATGCGTCGCGCCCCTGACACAAGTTGACGCAAACACGGAACCGGCAGCGCCCCCGCGACGCCGCGCACCGAAAAGAGGAAGACAGGAACATGATGGTGGTCCGCCCCGTAACGACCGACGATCTCGACGCGCTGATGGCGCTCGCCCGCAAGGCCGGCGTCGGCGTCACCTCGCTGCAGCCCAACGAGACGCAACTCGCGGCCCGTATCGACCGCAGCATGCGCACCCTGCATGGTCAGGCCGCACTGCACGAACAAGGCTACCTGTTCGTACTGGAGGACACGGTCAGCGGCCAGGTGGTTGGCGTATCGGGCATCGAAGTCGCGGTGGGCATGAAGGAGCCCTGGTACAACTTCCGCTGCGGCACGCTCAGCCACATGTCGCCGGAGCTGGGCGTCAACCGGCATGTGCCGACGCTGTTCCTGTCCAACGACCACACCGGCTACAGCGAACTGTGCACCCTGTTCCTGGATCCGGACTGGCGGCACAGCCGCAACGGGCAATTGCTGTCGAAGTCCCGCTTTCTATTCCTGGCGGCGTTCAAGGATCGGTTCGCCAAGAAGATCGTGGCGGAAATGCGTGGCGTGTCGGACAACACTGGCAAGTCGCCCTTTTGGGAAAGCCTGGGCCGGCACTTCTTCCAGATCGACTTCGCCCGCGCCGACTACTTGACCGGCACCGGGCAGAAATCCTTCATCGCCGAGCTGATGCCGCGCTTTCCGGTGTACATCCCGATGCTGACGCCGGAGGCGCAGGCGGCCATCGGCAAGGTGCATCCGCAGACCGAGCCGGCCCGAGCGATGCTGGAGGCCGAAGGCTTCCGCCATGAAGGCTATGTGGACATCTTCGATGGAGGTGCCACGCTGGAGGTCTATGTAGAGACACTGCGCATCGTTCGCGACAGCCGGCTGCACGCCGTCGCAGTGCCCACGAGAGAGGCAGGGACCCCATCACTGCATCTGGTTTCCAACGAGCAGGACCGGAATTTCCGGGTTCTGCTTGCAGAAACCCATTGCACATCAGAGGGCGTCCAACTATCGGCGGCGCAACAAGACGCCCTGCAGCTTTCCGCAACGGCCCGCGTCCGGGCGACGACGCTGTACGCCTGAGAAACGACAAAGAATATCAGTCCCGAGCGACACATCAGGGCCAAGCGAAAGACAAAAAAATAGCGAATGGCGCTCCCCCATTCGCACCATTCGCTTCGGGACAATACCCTCCCCCAACAACAGGCCAACTCAAGGCGGGTAGGCCGAGCTAGCCTGAAAGCTGCGTGCTGCGGTGGGAACATTCAACCGTTGGACAGGCGCAAAGCAAGCTTTGCTGGTTGAACGGTCCGGTTATACATCCGCAGCTACCTTACGAATTCCCTCCCCCTCCGCCCCCGCTGCGAACCACGGCGGGAACATTCAACCTTTGGACTGGCGCAAAGCAAGCTTTGCTGGTTGAACGGTCCGGCTAAACATCCGCCCCCGCCCGCCGGCGGGGGAACCTCGCTTACGCTCGTGCGTGCCGCGATGAGAACATTCCGATCACTTGGCTGACCGATCTGGTCAGCGATTCGATCAGCGCCGGGGTTTGTGCTTGCGATAATACTCGATCAGGCTGCGCGTCGAACAATCATGTTCGCCGACGTCCGAGCCATCCACCAGCTGTGCGTGGATCTTTTTGGCCAACTGCTTACCGAGCTCCACCCCCCACTGGTCGAAGGAGTTGATCCCCCAGATTGTACCTTGCACGAAAATCTTGTGCTCATAGAGGGCGATCAGCGCGCCCAGATTGCGGGCGTCCAGCGTGGACAGCAGGATGGTGTTGGTCGGGCGGTTGCCGTCGAATACGCGGTGCGGCACCAGCGCCTCCAGCTCGTCGGCCGGCACGCCGGCGGCCTGCATCTCCTCGCGCACTTCGTCGGCGGTCTTGCCCTGCATGAAGGCCTGGGCCTGGGCGAACACGTTCGACAGCAGGATGTCGTGGTGGCCCGGCATCGAGTGGCGGCCGTCGGTGGAGCAGATCAGGTCGATCGGCGAAATGTGCGTACCTTGGTGCAGCAGCTGATAGAAGGCGTGCTGACCGTTGATGCCGGTTTCGCCCCAGATGATCGGCGCGGTTTCATGGTCGACCCGACCACCCTGCGCGTTCACCTGCTTGCCGTTGGACTCCATGTCCAGCTGCTGGACATAGGCCGGGAAGCGGTGCAGGTACTGGTCATACGGCGCGATCACGTGTGAGCCGCCGCCGTAGAAGTTCATGTACCAGATGCCCAGCATGCCCAGGATCACCGGCATGTTCCGCTCCAGCGGCGCATTGCGGAAATGCTGGTCCATGATGTGGGCGCCGTTCAGCAGCTCGTAGAAGTGGTCGCGGCCCAACGCCAGCACGATGGGCAGGCCGATCGACGACCACACCGAGAAGCGGCCGCCCACCCAGTCCCAGAACTCGAACATGTTCTGCGGATCGATGCCGAAGTCGATCACCTTCTGGCGGTTGGTCGACACCGCCACAAAGTGCTTGGCGATCACCTTCTCGTCCTTCGCCGCCGCCAGGAACCATTCGCGCGCGGTCTTGGCGTTGGTCAGGGTTTCCTGGGTGGTGAAGGTCTTGGATTCGATCACGAACAGCGTGGTGGCCGGGTGCACTTCCTTCAGCGTCTCGGCGATCTGGCTGCCGTCGACGTTGGAGACGAAATGCATCTTCATGCGCGGATGGGCGTAGGGCTTCAGCGCCTCGTACACCATCTGCGGGCCGAGGTCCGAGCCGCCGATGCCGATGCTGACCACGTCGGTGATCGGCTGGCCGGTGTAGCCCAGCCAATCGCCGCTGCGCACGCTGTGAGCGAAGGCGCACATGCGGTCGAGCACCGCATTCACCTTCGGCATGATGTTCTCGCCGTCGACGAAGATCGGCGCATTGGTGCGGTTGCGTAGCGCGACGTGCAGCACCGCGCGCTTTTCGGTGAAGTTGATCTTCTCGCCGTTGAACATCGCCTCGATGCGCGACTTCATGCCACGCTCTTCGGCCAACTTCACCAGCAGCCGCATGGTGTCTTCGTTGATGCGGTTCTTGGAGTAGTCGAGCAGCAGGCCGCCGACCGGCAGCGAGAATTTGTCGAAGCGCTGCGCGTCTTCGCGGAACTGGTCGCGCATATGCACTTCGCGGGTGTCGCGGAAATGCGACCAGAGCGCCTGCCAGGAAGGGGTTTCAGTCAATTGGGACATCGTATTGCCTTCTCGAACCAAGATCGTCCGTCACCCGTGGCCGGGCAAGGAACCATTGCACCGTTGAGCTTCACCTGCGCCTGGTACGCCTTGGGCCAGGCCGCCCACACTGCCACCTGCCTTACACTTCCTCGCCGCTGCGCACCCGCTTGTCGCGCAGGCTCTTCTTCACCTTCTCGAGCTGGGCGATGGCTTCCGGCCCGCGCTGCAGCGCCACGCCCACCGACAGCACGTCGATGATCACCAGGTGCACCACGCGCGACAGCGTCGGGGTGTACACCTCGGTGTCCTCCTGCGTATCGGCGGACAAGTTGACGGTGGCGATGCGGGCAAGCGGCGTGCCGCTCGGCGTGATGGCGATCACCGCGGCGCCCACCGACATGGCGAGCTGCACGGTATTGAGGATGTCGGCCGAGCGGCCAGAGGCGGAAATCGCCACGCAGACATCGCCGGGGCCTAGCACCGAGGCCGCCATCCGGTGGACGTGCGGGTCGCTGTAAGCAACCGACGGGATGCCGAAACGGAAGAACTTGTGCTGGGCGTCCTCGGCGATGATGCCGGAGTTGCCTTGCCCGTAGAATTCAATGCGGCGGGCGCTCGACAGCAGGTCGATGGCCTGTTGCAGGCCCTGCGCGGACAGGTCGTTGCGGCACTTGAGCAGCGCCGAGATGGTGTTGTCGAACACCTTGGCGGCCAGGTCCGACACCGAATCGCCCACCACCACGCTGCTATGCACGAAGGGCACGCCGGAGGCCAGACTGTTGGCCAGCCGGCGCTTGAAGTCCGACAGGCCCTCGCAGCCCAGGCTACGGCAGAAGCGAATCACCGTCGGCTGGCTGACCCGCGCCACCCGCGCGATCTCGGCCACCGGCGCTTCCACTGCCCAGCGCGGCTGCGCCAGCACCTGGTCGGCCACCAGACGTTCCGCCTTCGGCAGGTTGTCCAGCTGATGACGTATTTTGTTGAGCACTATGTCCCCTCTCCCGTGGGTAGCCGCTTTGCGGCAGATGGCCTCTGACGGGCCTGATTTAGCGCTGCGCCTCGTTCAATGCCTGCTCCAGCGCGGCCGCGGCGCCGGTAAAGGCGGGATATTTAGCATGGATCACGTAGCTTGGCACGTCCCGCAGGTATCCCGAAAAGCGGCCCTTGAATTCGAAACGCTCGCGGAACGGTGAGCGCGCGAAGTAATCGCCCAGCTTCGGTACGATGCCGCCGCCGATATAGCAACCGCCGCGCGCGCCCAGCAGGATGGACAGGTTGCCCGCCGCCGTGCCCAGCAGCGCACAGAAGGTATCCACTACTTCGCGGCAGACCCGGTCGCTACCTTCGATACCGCGCGTGGTGATATCGGCCGCAGTCAGCGGCTCAAACGTCACACCATCGAGCGCGCAGATCGCTTCGTACATCAGGCGGATGCCCATCGGTTCCGTATTGCCACCAGACACCAGCCGCTCGGTCGATACGTGCGGATGGCGTTGCTGCACCCATTCCACGATGTCCCACTCGCGACGGGTCTGCACCGACACGGTGACATGACCGCCCTCGCCGGCGATCGGCAGCCAACCGCCGTGCCCGTTGGACAGCAGACCGGATACGCCGAGCCCGGTTCCCGGGCCGAGCAACGCGATTGGGCCATTCGCCACGGGTGTACCGCCGCCGACCTGCACCTTCTCGGCATCGGTCAGTTGCGGCAGCGCCAGCGCCAGCACGGTAAAGTCGTTCAGCAGCAGGAAGGTATCCAGCTCCAGCTGCTGCTTGAATTCGGAAATCGAAAACGCCCAGGCGCAGTTGGTCATGCGCACCTGATCGCCGGTGATCGGATTGGCAATGCCAAAGGCAGCATGGCGCGGGCGCAGTTCGCCCTGTTGTACGCCGACCCGCCCCAGGTAGGCCTCGACCGCTTCACGCAGCGACGGGAAGTCGCGGGTGGCCAGCACTTCTTCGCAGGTCAGGCTGCCGTCGGCCTGCTGCAGGGCGAAGCGGGCATTGGTGCCGCCGATGTCGCCCAGCAGGCGCGGCCAGGTGCTACGCGGCATGGTAGACCTCCACCGGCGTGGCATCCTGGGCCAGCACATAGCTGACCGGGTATAACTTGTCCGGACCTTGCCGGGCGGCATCGAACACGGCTTGCTTGCTGGTACCGGCAAACTGCAGGAACACCTTGCGGGCGTTCAGGATGGCGGGCAGCGTCAGGCTCATGCGTTCGGTCGGCGCCACGGCACCCACTTGTGCCAGCAAAGCCGGTGCATCCGCAGCCAGACCGGCATCCAGCTTCGGACTGGCCGGGAACAGCGATGCGGTGTGACCGTCGTCGCCCATGCCGAGGATCACTGCGGCAAACGGTCGCGGCAGGCTGGCAAACACCTCATTCAGCGCGGATTCGGCGGATTCGGCCGTGTCCTGACCGGTATACAGCGGCACGAAGCGGGCCACAGCGGCCGCGCCCCGCAGCAGGTTCAGGCGCACCAGCGCCTCGTTGCTGGCCGGATCGGTGGCCGGCACCCAGCGTTCGTCCACCAGGGTGACGATTACGCGGGACCAGTCCAGATCGACATCGCGCAGGGCTTCGAACACCGGCACCGGCGACTTGCCACCGCTGACAGCGAGCACGGCGTGGGACTGCGCCGCCAGCGCGGCGCGCAGTTCGTCGGCGACGGCACGAGCCAGCGCGACAGCCAGGTGGGCATTATCGGGGAAGGCATGCAACGCGACCGGCATCAGACCTCCTCATGCCATGCCAGGCCGTCGCGCGACAGCAGTGCGCTACTGGCTGCCGGGCCCCAGGTACCGGCGGTGTAGGGCTTCGGCGGCGTGGTGTCGCGCGACCAGGCTTCCATGATCGGCTCCACCCACACCCAGGCTTGTTCCAGCTCGTCCTGACGGACGAACAGCGACAGGTTGCCGCGGATGGTATCGAGCAGCAGGCGCTCGTAGGCTTCGGCGCGGCGCACCGAGGCGTTCTCGCCAAAGTCCAGGTCCAGGAATACCTGTTGCAGCAGTTGGGTGTCGCCCGGCGCCTTGGCCAGGAAGTACAGCTTGATCTGTTCATCCGGTTGCAGGCGGATCACCAGCTTGTTGGCGGTGGCCACGCCGCCCGGCGCGGGGAAAATCTGGTGCGGCACGTCGCGGAAGTTGATGACGATCTCCGCCACCCGCTCGGCCATGCGCTTGCCGGTACGCAGGTAGAACGGCACGCCAGCCCAGCGCCAGTTGGCGATTTCTGCCTTCAGCGCCACGAAGGTTTCGGTGCGGGATTCCGGCGCCACGCCCTCTTCCTGCAGGTAGCCGACCACCGGCAGGCCCTTGGAAGCGCCGGCACGGTATTGGCCGCGCACGGTCTTGGTGGCCACCTCGCGGCGGTCCACCGGCACCAGGGCACGCAGCACCTTCAGCTTTTCGTCGCGGATCGCGTCCGGGTCCAGGCTGTGCGGCGGCTCCATCGCCACGAAGCACAGCAGTTGCAGCAGGTGGTTCTGCACCATGTCGCGCAGCGCGCCGGTGTGGTCGTAGAACCCGCCGCGCTTCTCGCTGCCGACTTCCTCGGCGATGGTGATCTGCACGTCGCGCACCCATTCGCGCCGCCACAGCGGGTCGAACAGCGCGTTGCCGAAGCGCAGCGCCATCAGGTTCTGCACCGACTCCTTACCGAGGTAATGGTCGATGCGGTAGATCTGGTTTTCCTTGAAGAACTGGGCAACGGCGTGATTGATCTCGTTGCTGGACTCCAGGTCGTGGCCGAGCGGCTTTTCCAGCACCACCCGCACGTCGTCGCCGTTGAGGCCTTGCGCCGCCAGGTTGCGACAGATGCCGGTGAAGAGTTCCGGGCTGGTGGACAAGTAGAAGACGGTGACCGGTGCCGGCACGCGGTTCACCGCGGCCTTCAGGTCCGGATAGTCGGCAGCTTGCTCCGCGTCAACGCGCACATATTCAATGCGCTGGGCGAACGCCTGCCAGACGGATTCCGACCAGTCGGCAGCCGGCACGAAGGCGCGCGCTTTTTCCTCCACCGTGGCGAGGTACTGTTCCTGGCTCAGGTCACGCCGACCCAGACAGAGCAGCCGCCCGTGTTCGGCAAGTTGGCCAACGCGATGACACTGGTACATGGCGGGCAGCAGCTTGCGCATCACCAGATCGCCGGTGCCACCGAAAAAAACCATGTTGAAGGAAGGCGTTACGCTCACGGTGTCGGTCTCTTCTCTCTTGATCAGCACACTGCGCGGCACAGGCGTCGGGTCGCGCAGACCGGGGTGGGGTGGAGTCGCATAAAACACTTGCGCCGTACCCTTTATGTAACAATACTACTTACACAGTTCACAGATGTCCAGTTATCCCGGCATCGCGCCTGATTTCACGAAATTTCGCGACCTTTCGTCCGAAAAGCGAAACTTGACACACCTATTTTGGTCCGCTTAAATGTAGTGATCTTACATGTAACCGGACTACCCCATGGCGCTCCATCCCACTCTGGCCGAGGTAACCCGGCGAATCCAGGCCCGTAGCCAAGCCTCCCGTCAGCGCTACCTGGATCGCATGCGTGCCGCCCGTGCCGCCGGTACCGTCCGCGAAACCATCTCCTGTACCAACCTGGCGCACGCCTACGCCGCCATGCCCAGCAACGACAAGCTGGTGCTCAAGGCGGCCCGCGCGCCTAACCTGGGCATCGTCACCGCCTACAACGACATGTTGTCGGCGCACCAGCCGTTCGAACGCTACCCTGCGCTGATCAAGGAAGCCGCTCGTCAGATCGGCGCCACGGCCCAGGTGGCCGGCGGCGTACCGGCGATGTGCGACGGCGTGACGCAAGGCCAGCCGGGCATGGAACTGAGCCTGTTCAGCCGCGACGTGATCGCGATGGGCACGGCCGTGGCACTGTCCCACCACGCCTTCGACGCCGGCCTGTATCTGGGTGTGTGCGACAAGATCGTGCCGGGGCTGCTGATCGGCGCGCTGCGCTTCGGCTTCCTGCCCGCCGTGTTCGTGCCGGCCGGCCCGATGACCAGCGGCATGTCCAATAGCGACAAAGCCAAGGTCCGCCAGCTCTACGCCGAAGGCAAAGTCGGCCGCGACGCACTGCTGGAGTCCGAAATGGCCTCCTACCACGGCGCCGGTACTTGCACCTTCTACGGCACCGCCAACAGCAACCAGATGCTGATGGAGATCATGGGCCTGCACCTGCCCAGCGCCGCCTTCATCACCCCGAACACCCCGCTGCGCGACGCGCTGACCGAAGAAGCCGCCCGCCACGCGGTGAAGCTATCGCAGCAAGGCGTGACGCTGGCCGAGATGATCGACGAACGCGCCATCGTCAATGGCATCGTCGGCCTGCTCGCCACCGGTGGCTCTACCAACCACGCGATTCACCTGCCGGCCATCGCCCGCGCCGCCGGCATCGAGATCAACTGGGACGATTTCAACGACCTGTCCGCCGTGGTGCCACTGCTGGCCCGCGTCTACCCGAACGGCAAGGCGGACGTGAACCACTTCCATGCCGCCGGCGGGATGGCCTTTTTGATCCGCGAACTGCTTGCAGCCGGCTTCCTGCATGATGATGTGAAGACCATCATGGGGCCTGGTCTGTCTGCTTATGCGCAGGAACCCTGGCTGGACGACGGCAAGCTGGCCTGGCGGCCGGCAGCGGATGTCAGCCATGACCCCACCGTACTGTCGCCGGCCAATGCGCCGTTCAGCCCGGACGGCGGCCTGCGCCTGCTGGCCGGCAACCTCGGCCGCGCGGTGATCAAGGTCTCCGCCGTGGCGCCGGAACATCGCGTGGTGGAAGCCCCGGCCGTCACCTTCGACCACCAGGACGCGCTGATCGCTGCCTTCAAGCGTGGCGAGCTGGAAAAAGACTTCATCGCCGTGATCCGCTTCCAGGGTCCGCGCGCCAACGGCATGCCGGAACTGCACAAGCTGACGCCGACGCTCGCCGTTCTGCAGGAACGCGGCTTCAAGGTCGCGCTGGTCACCGACGGCCGCATGTCGGGCGCTTCCGGCAAGGTGCCGGCTGCCATCCACGTGACGCCGGAAATCCTCAGCGGCGGTCCGCTGGGCAAGGTGCGCGACGGCGACGTGATCCGCCTGGATGCCGAGGCCGGCACGCTGCAAGCACTCGTCGACGACAAGGAATGGGCTGCCCGCGACATCGCCACCAGCGACCTCTCCGGCAACCAGTTCGGCTTTGGCCGCGAACTGTTCACCGGCTTCCGCCAACTGGCCGGCAATGCCGAAGAAGGCGCGATGAGCTTCGGCTTCAGCGACTGAGCGAACGACAACCTGATACCTGCCGTTGCGGTGATACCGCGACGGCATCCCCCGGAACGGAACCTCACATGAAACTCAACGACATCCTCGCCGTCACCACCGTCATGCCGGTGATCGTCATCGACGACCTGGCCACCGCCGTGCCAATGGCCCGCGCGCTGGTCGAAGGCGGCGTGCGCACCCTGGAAGTCACGCTGCGCACCGCAGCGGGCCTGGACGCCATC